>JAEOST010000148.1 GCA_016840245.1 Candidatus Thorarchaeota archaeon | reverse complement strand
TGACCATGGCGATCGTGGCTGGTGCTGTTGGAGCTGCTGTGGTTATCCTTGTTGGTGGTTATGTCCTTCTGAGACAGAAATAGAATACATCTTGGGGACGAGAGTCCCCTTTTCCTCTTTTTTCATGTATTATCAATCTAGTGTCCATCACGCTTTTAACGACACTGAATGACGTGAGTCCTCGAATGATAATGACTGATAAGATTCAGATTGCATTAAGCAATGCTGAAGAAGTTGTAACCGAAGATGAGATTAGAACTATCCTAGACCGAAAGGAAGGTTTCACCTTCTACTATGGTACAGCACCAACTGGTCCTTTTCATTACGCATATATCATTCAGTTCAATAAGCTAGTGCAACTATCTGAAGTCGGTGGAAAGGGCATAATCCTTCTTGCTGATTATCATGCCCACCTGGATGACAGAAAGACATCGTTTGATTTGATGGAGCTAAGATCCAAATACTATGAAGAGTGTATACGAGGGGTTCTTGGATCTCATGCAAAGAATTTCAGATTCATCAGAGGGTCTGAGTATCAACACAAGAGAGACTATGTCGAGGACCTTTTCAAGATAGCAGCTAGAGTGACTGAAACTCGAGCCAAGAGAGCTGCAAGTGAAGTTGTTAGAATGAGCGGTGATGCCAAGGTCTCCGGACTACTCTACCCACTCCTGCAAATCCTAGATGTCAAATATCTGAATGCGGATATCACAGTTGGCGGAATTGACCAAAGGAATATCTACATGCTTGGTAGAGAGACCCTCAAGGATGTAGGATTTCACAAGGGGGCATACATCTTCATGCCATTGCTTCCTTCTCTCAAGGGGGGAGGTAGCAAGATGTCTGCATCTGACCCACTCAGTCACATCCGTGTTACTGATACTCCAGATGATATTAAGAAGACAATACGCAAAGCATACTGTCCAGCTGGAAACCTAGAACTTAATCCAATCACTTCCACCGTACGCTATATTCTGCTCCCAAGATTTGAGAAGATACTGATTCCTAGGGAGGAGAAGTTCGGAGGAGATGTAGAGTTCAGTGATATCGAGGATTTCGAGAGAGCCTACTCAGGTGGAGATCTACATCCACTTGACGTAAAGCAAGCAGTAACTGACCAGTTGATAGAACTCCTAGAACCAGCTCGAATTTACTTTGAGAAGAACCCGGATATCTTGGAAGAGATTGACCGGACCTTCGAATAGATGAAGGTCCGTTATGATTCTCATCAATCCAAACGAATACCCAGACTCTCTAGTAACGCTTCAAGATCAGCCTTGGATAGACCCTTGGCCTGCTCAATAATGACATCGATTTCAGAGTCAGCCATTCCCTTGGTCCTCAGCTTAGTACGTATCTCATCTAGCTCCTCAGGTCTAGCCTCGAGTAAATCAATATCTCTTGGAGCGACTTCAACACCGTCCCGTGTAGCAAGATCGTCAGCGCGACGAGCTTCTTCTTGCTCAATGACTTCCTTGAGGAATCCAGTTCGTTCACTAGCCTTCATCCTTGCAAGATCGGTTCTGAAGGCAGCAAGTTCCGTTTCACCTAGTCCAGTTATGTCAGCTAATCGTTCTAGGAGAGCGTCAATCTCTGGCACTTCAGCGACAATGGGTTCTGGAGCGATATCATATAGTTCCTTTTGAATATCTACTGGATTCAGTTCCTCGTTGACAAATAAAAGGACAATCTCTGCACGACTCATTACTTCAGCAGGACCTGGAACTCTCCCACTCGCAAGCTTCTTTATCATCCTACTGAGTGCACGAAGGAGCTTTGGAGTGCTGAAGTGTGTCACATATAGACTGATGGCAATCGCACCGAGTAAAAGCCCAATTCCGGTAATGTAACCTATATTCTGAGCGAATATTGCTTCAGCTGTTGCATCAGATAGAACGGTGACTACAAGTGGCGCTGGTGTGATGTACTGTCCCTTGGAGAACTCAAATGTGATGTTGAACTCACCCTCTCCAATAATCGTGAAGATGAAGGTGTATACACCATCTTCTTCAGTTGTATACTCCGGATAGTATATTATGTCAGACTCAGAATATGTAAGATTTGGAAGAACTCCACTTATACCTAAATCATGATCCGAGTCATAGAATTGAATCCTGAGAGTTAGCGCTTGACCAGGTTGGGTCTCTATCGTGACATTTTGTGTCTGTAGAATTGTTGCGACAGGTCGAATTGTCACCTCAAACGGGAATGAGGGTATGGAGTAAAGACCACTTGTAAATACGATATCAATTGGATAGACACCCATTGGAGTATCCCCGGGGATAACGAGTTCATAATATCCATCGTCTGTGGCATTCAGTAGTGTAGATCCTCCAGTTGCCCAACGCGCTTCTCCATTAATGTAAGGTATCATATCTCCAGTTATTGTGTTGTTCAACCAGAATTGTATTGTTGCAGTGTCATTGATTGGAATCTGAGAACTTGCTGGTCCTTTAATCTCAGCAGGTGTCGCTCTCAGTATTACTGATGGACGAATCGTACCACTAGCATATTCTTGTTTTGTGAACAGAATATTCAATTCATAGAGCCGGGGTTGAGTTAAGTTAAGATGGATACTCACATAGTAGGATCCATTTCCAACAGGAGTTACAGTCGCGAGACCACCTTCCCAATCCACATCGAGAGATGCACCTGAAATGTATTCTAAGTTGTGTGTATCATAGAAATGGAAGATAAAGATTCTAGTGTCCAAGTAGTGGCCAATAAGTAACACCTCATTTGTTATAATGATTGTTGGAATTGGTCGGATGTTGACAACAATACTGAGTAGACCAGTACTGTAGTTGGCCTTCACTGCGATTATCTGAAGTCTGAGAATCTTAGAGCCAATCGCACTTGTATCGATTGTGATTCCATATGAACCATCAGGATTCTCTGTGAGAGCACCTGATAGATTTCCAAATGTAAAGGACACACTTGCGTCTAGTATTGGTCCCATCGATTCATTATATGACACCAAGATATCGAAGGAGTCTCCGAAAACAGGTCTCGGCGCTGTTTCATCTCCTATTAACTCCATGAGTGTAGGAATAGGAGTTACAATGACATCTACGATGACCTTTAAGAAATCATGATTTATCGCAATCCCGGTGATTGCCAATTCATACGTACCAATAGCCATTCCAGTAACATCAATTGAACCTGAGTAGTTCCCAGGAATTCCACTATATGTAAGGGTACTAATTTGATTATCCCATTCAATCTGAACAGTTGCATCGCTTATTGGATTATTGGAAATAGTGTCATTGAGATAAATTGTGAAGTTGCGTTGATTATCAATAACAATGTAGTACACCGAGTAATCAGGTACAATCTGACCAGTAGCCCGTGATACAATTAATGTGAATGTCTTTTGTCGAGTCTGATAGAACTCGTAGGAAACAGATACTGTTGGTTCATAGAATCCGCTTTCATGATCACGAGAACTAACTGTTAGGTGATATTTCCCATCACCAGTTCCATTGAAGAAATAGGTTGAACCAGCCCATGTCATATTGACATTCATACCAGAAACTGGAGTTCCATAGAATGGATCAATAACCTCAACTTCTATTGTGATGTCTTCACCCCACTCTGCAAAGTATGTAGTCCTATCAAGTAGAACCTCCACTGTTGCAGCACCGGGACGTACTGTGACCACAATTACTTCGGTTTCATAGTTGACCTTCTCAGCAGTCACATCAAAAGCGTACTCTTGAGCAACAAGACCAGTCATGTTCAGTGTAAGCCGATATTCACCTCCACCAATCTCTGCAAGTATCCAACTCTGGTTCCAATCGGCTGTCACGATTGCATTGAGGATTGGCACACCATGGTCAAAGTCGATGAAAGTTAAATTGACAATCATCGGAGCACCTGCAGGGATAGATCCAGGAGCTGGAGTATCAGCAGTTAGAGAAGTCTGAATCGAACGTATTGTTGCTAGAACATTGCTGGCCGACCGTTCTGCATAGAACGGAACTCCAGATTTTGTCATAGTGAAGTCTAGAAGGATTATCCCGACCTGACCAAATTGTGCACTTGGCAGGATAATCTGGTAAGATCCAGCTCCAAGTCTATCGAGTGTGAACGATGGAGTTGTTAGATTAACACTTGTTAGTACTAAATCTGCATCATCAATTCCTACACCGGATAGATAATCAATGTAGTCGATGTCGATTACAATGTCATCTCCAAATGGTGTGTCTTGGACAAATGGGAATAATATCTGGGTGAGACGTTCTACTGTTGTTGTCTGAGTGGATTTACTTCGAAGAGCATAGTAAGGAATGCCTCCACTACGATCAATTGTCAGGTGGATATCATGACCAGTCACTAGAGAAGATGCACTCAGTATTGTTGAACTGAAACTTATCTCGTAGTAACCAACCTGAGTAACAAGAGCGTAGTCACCAGAGGTAATCACATCCATAGCTACTCCATGAGACAGAGTGATGTGCTCTTTTCCGATGATGATGTTGGCTCCTGTGAGAAAGTCCTCGAATCTAAATCTAAATGTCACATTCTCAAGGAACGGTACATCGCCTGGAGTTTGAGTAATCAATATCTGAGTTGTACGTTCGATGACTTTTGAGTTGACTTCTCTATTAGCAGGTTCGTAAAATGGAGCACCACTCCAAACAACTGTGACATTGATAACATATGCTGCAGGAACACCCAGTGCTGTAGTAAGGATATCAATGATGTACTCACCGGGAGCTGAGTTTGTGACCCAGTAGTGAGTGTCCTTGACTAGTCCAGAGGATGCGTTCCAGCATGATATTGTGACAACAGCACCATCTATTCCGATTCCAGTTGTATCATCAACATAGGATACTACAAATGACACATTGGATAGATAAGGAGCAGAATCAGGACTTTGGTATCCAAGCTGAGTTACTCTTCTTAGGACTGAGAATCCGAAGTACTCTATGGCATCACTCGCGTAGTATGTACCAGTATATACTATACTTGCATTGATAACATACAGCCCATCTGAGGCAAATCCAGTAGTGTCAATCTCAACTAGATAGTGGCCACTTCCCAAACTCGTAACCGAATACCATCCAGAGAGAGTTGAATTGAGAGTGAGAACTCCAGTCATTCCACTTGAACTACTAGCGACCAAATCAGTGTATACAAACTCAATCGAAACGTTGTTACCATATTGACCAGGAGCAAAGGATAGATGAGATAGTTGTGTGCTTCTCAACGTAACTGTTATCGTGAAAGCTTGACTCTCGATGGAAGTATAGAAGGGTTCACCAACCCAGGTCATGTTTAGGTGAAGGACATAGGTTCCAATATTCCCGAGAGTAGTAGTGTCAATTGACATTGTGAATGTCCTATCAACTGAATTGTAGGATAATGTAAATCCTACATATCCTTCATTTAGACTTACAATCAGGTTAGAGGAG
>JAEOST010000147.1 GCA_016840245.1 Candidatus Thorarchaeota archaeon | reverse complement strand
CGTGCTAAACCCGAGTAAGAAAGAATCCCCCGGGTATTATTCCCGATATGATAGTTTAAGCATTCGAAACACCTAGAGCCGAGGGGACAACTCTTTGTATATGAATTTTTCCAGTGAAGTAGAAATTAGCTTTTTCCACAAGAGATATCACTGCTAGTACTCATCGTTTGAAGAAGTGATTTTTTTCTGAAGAAACTCGAAGGAGACATAGTTCCATAACAGATTTGGAGCGGTCATCAGTGATACAGTGAAGTGGTGACTACTGCAATAAAGTCAAAAAAAAAACAACAGAGAGGTGGCTCGCGCTACCTCTCCTTCCACTCTTTCTTCTACTCTTTCTCATACTTGAAGCTGAGTTTGAGTCGAACCCGATATTCCACAATCTTGTTTCCTTCGATTCTGACATCTTGTGTAATAACTTCTGCAACTCGGAGGTCTCTCAGGCTTTTTGCTGCCTTCGTGATCGCATTATCTATTGCCTGCTCCCAGCTCTTACCGCTAACGCCTGTTAGCTCAATGTATTTGTAGACGCTTTCTTCTGCCATTTCATTCACCTTGGGGATTGTTGCACTGTATACTGTATTATTCAGTGAAAAGCATTACCTATCATATCCTGTGACTCTTTGACCTTCCGATAGTATATTAGGTGGGTCTTGTGGAGCTCTTATACTATGCAGGTAACCCCCGACTTGATTCTTGGTTCAGTCATTGGTCTGATTGGTGCAGCTCTCTATGGTCTATCAGTGGTGGCATATCGTTCTCAGGCAGAAGGGATCAGACCTGTTGCAATCAGCTCAATCAAGATGTGGGTTGCACTGCCATTCATGGTAATCATGACAATACTTCTGCCGGGGCTAGGCTCTGCCATCCTTCCTCTGACGACTATTCTGTTGTTATCCATTTCTGTCATATTTGGAGCTGTCATTGGAGATACAATCTACCTTTGGAGTCAAGAACGAATCGGAGTCTCATATGCGTTCCCGATAGCAATGTCATTTCCCATCATCACCTTCTTTCTGACTGTGGGTTTCTTAGGCGAGCCTCTCATACTCTCACGACTCGCTGGTGCCATCATTGCAGTCATTGGGATTATTCTGATCTCGAATGAACAGAATAGAAACGAGAAGGAAAGTGAGACACCAAGAAAATTGGATACGTTGGGTATTCTAGGTGCAATTGTCACTGCGCTTCTCTACGCTACAGGGACTACAGTGCTTCAGGTAGGCATAGAAGGAGTTGACCCAATTGGAGGGAATCTCATCCGGATGATAGTTGGTTCAATTGCATTTGTGCCAATGGTAGCTGTGGCTCGGGTTGGTGGTATGAAACTTCCAACACGAAAAGCCACTATCCGTGTTGTCATTGCTGGCTTCTTTGGAATGGCTCTAGGCTCTCTCTTCTATGTGGCAGCAGTGGCGATAGTAGGGGCGGCAATCATGTCTGTCATCGCATCAACTGCCCCACTCTTCGCAATTCCGGTGTCGGTTCTTATCTTGAAAGAAAAGGTGACATCCATTGCAGGAATTGGCATTCTCGCTACAATTGTTGGTGTCGTTCTAGTAATTGTTGGTTTCTAGACTTCTAGGGAGCGGAAGTTAGCTCGACATATCCTTCAAAGACATCATCGCTCCGATGGAATTTTACTCGTAGTTTGGTTCCAACTTTGCTTCGCATGATTAGCTTACGGAGATCTTCCATACCCGTAATTTCCTCATCATCGATGGCTATAATGACATCCCCTGGTTGAAGACCCATGCTTCGTGAAGGTCCCTTTGGAACCTCAACCAACAGTGCACCTTTTTCCACATGCAGTTTGTAGTGGGTAGCAATCCCTTTGTTCAATGTTACACCGATAATTCCCATCCAGGGAGTCTGAATTGTTCCTGTCTCAACAAGCTCGTCATACACCGCTTTGAGCGTATCTACTGCAATTGCAAAACCAATGCCTTGACTCCATGGAATCATGGCTGTTGGAACTCCAATTAGTCTTCCATAAGAATCGACAAGTGCACCCCCACTGTTTCCCGGATTGATCTGAGCTGAAGTCTGTACGAGCCCCTCTAGAAAGGTCCTCTGACTCTGAATGGTTCTATCGACAGCACTCACCATTCCAAATGTGACTGTTGATCCAAGTCCTAGGGGATTACCTACAGCGATAGCAAACTGTCCCACCCTGAGACTCTCTGAATCTCCCATCTCAATTGGATTGAGTTCTTCTGCATCAATCTTCAGTATGGCGAGGTCTCTTACCTTGGACTCACCCACTACAACCGCCTTGAAATTACGTCCATCATGAAGTGTGACATCAACATCTCGCGCTCCCTCAACGACGTGTGCGTTCGTAACAATGAACCCATTATCAGAGAGGATGACTCCTGAACCTTGACCCTTTACAGGCACCACTCGAGATAATTGTGTTCGAGCCAGCCTGGTTGTTGAAACGCTGACCACACTGGGTATGACCTCTTCCACAACCTCGACAAATTTCTTCTCAAGTTCTAATGACATATTATTAACTATAGTTCAACGAATATTAACTTGACTAAATGTGCCTACTTAGTCCAAAGGATTTATCGGGAGATTGGGTCCTATAAAGTAACATTGTTTCTTGCGTGATGGTTGTAGTGATAGAATGGATAAACATCATTGTGCTTGTTGTTTCTACGTTTCTGTTCCTATACTTCTATGTCAAGAGTGTAAGTCCTGCTCAACTTGAAAAGAAGATGGGAGAGATCGCGTATCCGAAATGCAAGACGTATCGTCTTATCGCTGGAGGTTTTGAAGGAATCACGGTAATCAACTATGTGATCTACTTCTTCTACCCCCTCCCGATCGGACTACCACTGGTCTTTCCATGGTCCTGGTTGGTCTCTATTCTAATTGGCGTTCTCATTCTGATACCAAGTGTATACCTCATGGTGATTGGTATGAAAGATGCTGGTCGCGAGACCCTTGAACCAAAGAAGGAGCACACACTCTACGGAGGCATCTATGAGACCTTTCGCCATCCTCAAGCCATCGGTGAGGCGGTTATGTGGTTTCCAATCGCACTCTTTCTTAACTCACCTTTCCTTGCTCTCTATTCCTTAATCTGGATTCCAATCTTCTACATTATGTGTATCGCAGAGGAGAGAGACCTTGTGGTCAGGTATGGAGAACCCTACCTTGAGTACAGAGATAGAGTTGGTTTCTTGATACCGAAGCG
>JAEOST010000146.1 GCA_016840245.1 Candidatus Thorarchaeota archaeon | reverse complement strand
GCGATCAAGTATTGGTAAATTCTGTCGTGTCAGTGCCATCAGGGTTGGGCCATCATTTCGAGTGATGGCTATTCGCCATGTTTCAGATACTTCGTTGGCATCAGATGGACGAATCACAACGAGGTTTGGTATTGCACGTAGAGCAGAAATGTGCTCGATAGGCTGATGTGTTGGCCCATCTTCCCCAAGACCTATACTATCGTGTGTAAAGACCCAGATGCTTTGATGGCCTGATAAGGCGGATATTCTGATTGCTGGTCTCATATAGTCTGAGAACACAAGGAATGTACCTGTGTATGGTAGGAATCCACCATGTGCGGCTAGTCCGTTTACAATGGCTCCCATGGCATGCTCTCTGACCCCAAAGAAGAAGTTCCTACCCCTAGGATTGTCAGCTTGGAATGCATCATCTCCGTCAATCCATGTCTTATTGGAACCTGTAAGGTCAGCTGATCCGCCTATCATTGCCTTCAGGGTGGGTGCAATAGCATTGATCACTTTCCCTGAGGCAGATCGGGTTGGTATTCCCTTCTGGTCACCAGCAAATACAGGTAGACTCTTCTCCCAATCCTTAGGAAGTTCACCTGCAAGTCGTTTTTCTAATTCTTGGGCAAGTTCAGGATGGTCACCCTTGTATTCCTCAAAGGAGTGATTCCATTCGTCTTCCAACTTTTTCCCCCTTTCAATTGCCTCACGATAATGTGCGAGGACATCATCTGGTATGTTGAATGTTGGTTCAAGAGGCCAACCGAGATTCTTCTTTGCTCCCTCAAGTTCTTCCTTGCCAGCTGGAGCACCATGACATGCTGAAGTGTCTTGTTTTGTTGGTAATCCAAAACCAATGATTGTTCGACACATAATGATAGATGGACGAGAATCTTCCTTTGCCTTTTTGATGGCATCATCTATCGCATTGACGTTGTTTCCATCAGCAACAACTTGTACATGCCACCCTTGTGCCTCAAACCGTTTTTGTCTATCCTCGGTGAATGTGATATCAGTTGATCCATCAATCGATATTTTGTTATCATCATAAAGCATGATCAATTTTCCAAGACTGAAATGACCTGCGAGCGACGATGTTTCATAGGAGATACCCTCCATGAGATCACCATCAGTAACTATGGCGTACGTGTAGTGATCAATGATATCGTGTCCTGAACGATTAAACATAGAGGCCAAATGTTTCTCTCCAATCGCCATACCCACACTGTTTCCAAATCCCTGACCAAGTGGTCCAGTTGTGACCTCTACACCCGGAGTCATCCAGCATTCAGGGTGTCCAGGGGTTTTACTCTCCCACTGGCGAAAACTCTTGATATCTTCAAGTGAAACATCATATCCAGTCAGATGTAGCATCGCATAGAGCAACATCGAACCATGACCACCTGAGAGGACAAAACGATCCCGATTTGGCCAGTTTGGATTCTTTGGATTGTAACGCATATGACGAGTCCAAAGGGTATAAGCCATTGCTGCTGTACCCATTGGCATTCCGGGGTGTCCTGAATTCGCAGCTTCGACTGCGTCTACTGCTAGGAAGCGTATAGTATTCAGTGCTTTTTCTTGAAGATCATCCTTTGGTGACATCAGTGGATTCTCCTTTGAACTGAAGAGACCATTCATTGTGGAATACTCAAATTCCGTCGTGGCATTGACCTGACGTCTGTCTTTTGTTTGTTGCGCTTCCACAAGATAACGAAGTGCAAAAACTGAGGTTTAAAATCTAAAATAAAAAAAGGTGGAAGCAGGACATTGCCTGCTTCCGTTGGTACGTTACTTTCGCATCCGGACAACAAGTACTAGAATCAAGACGACTCCAGCACCTGCTGCTAACAAAACAAGAGGATCTGTTAGTAAGTTGTATGTAGAGGACTCGATACCAAGAGTAGGGTCATACTCGAGTGTTTCATTACCGAAGTACGCGAAAGCAAGATAGACTGATTCAGCGGCCTCAAGACCAGCTGGCTGTCCATGACTTGCCTTGACCTGTACCTCGTTCTGAGCAGCAAATGCTTCCTCAGCACACTCCATGTATGCATTGCCAAAGGTGAAGTTAGATTGAGTCTTCTGCTGGAAACCTGCAGGCTCTCTCTCACCCTCGTTCTGACCATGATTGCTCTCAGCAACATTGAACTGGAGAACAAGTATTGAGTCAGAATCAGACCAGACCCATCCATCAATGATCAAGTCAAACTTGAATTCACCAGGTTCTGAAAGATCCATGTGAACCAAGACCTGAATCATAAGGTCGAATTCCTGTATGTCGGGTAGGTTTCCATAACCACCGGGGCCATCTGGACGTGGGTCGTGACTTGTAGTTGTTGTAAAGTTAAAGTGAACTTCTGTTACAGAGCCATTCTCTTCATCCACGTCAAAACCACTGAAGTCCCAGTTGATTGCTGGTAATGCAAAGGCAGGACCTATCATCAAATCAGTGCCTAGATCATAAACACCGTTAGAGTTTGTGTCATTTGCCTCGAATAGCTTCACAAACATCACGTGATAGTCTACTGTTGGGTTATTAGGATCCCACCAGTGGAAGTGTGGTGCCTGATTTGCACCTGTCACCTTGATGTCAATCTCCTCAGTTGTCAGAGTTACAATCCCTGCAGCCTGATTGTATTGTATGCCATTAGTTTGAGCCGATGCCAGCGGAACTCCAATCCCCATAAGTATGAGGGCCAGGATCGCAAGCGTGCTTCTCATTATGAGCTTCAAATAATCACCAAGATATTCCGCTCTTTTGGTATATATATGGTATATTAAACAGCAACGTCAAATGCTCTCTGTAAAAGGCCTATCATCTCCGATTTAGCAAAATAAAGGTTTATGAAATCTTGCAATGTTTTGTTTATTCTACTCCAACAGAATGATATCGTTTCAATGTGCTCTTAGAAGCATGCAATGTATTGACGTCTATCTCAAGGAATGGGACTATCTGCTCGAAGCAGCACTAAAGACCATTGACACTATTAAACAAAGTAACGCGTGGAATTTTCGTTTGGGACCAACCGAGTTTACAGTCAAAGAAACATTTCATCACACGGTACAGGCAATATTCGAGGATGCTGGGAATTGGTTTCTGAAAGAGCATCTAAAGTTCCAATCATCTGGTGATTCTGGTACTGACATTCGAACCGCTGTTGATCGTATGAAAAACGGTATTGAAGGACTGAGTAACGAATCTCTCTTGGAGCCCTTTACATTTCCATGGGGGACTGAAACGACTATCGGAGGAGCGATTCAACAAAACCTCTTTCATGCGATTGGACACTTTGCTCAGCTTAGAGAGCGTGCTGGTGTTTATCGTCGTCAGTCTGAATGAAGTCTATGGTTCCCCTATCACAGTACCTGTAGGATACTGTTGCATGAATTCTTCTGCAGTGATATCCATAGCCACTTGGTCTTTGAATTCACCTAGGGAGAAACATGATTGGCGATAAGTTCCAATCATCTTGAAACCTGCCTTCTCGTATGCTCGTATTCCCCGCTTGTTCTCAGCAAGAGCGTAAAGATAGATGGAGTTTAGTCCGAGTACATGGAACCCAAACCAGAGCATGACTTTTGTTGCATCAGTTCCAAATCCCTTACTATGATTCTCTGGATTATACAGTGCAATACCAAACTCAGCATGGCGGCATTGTGCTGATATATCAAAGAGACTTATGGACCCAAGAAATTCCTGAGTCTTCTTGTCCTCAACTGCAAGAGTGATACGACCATCTTTCCATGGAGTATGCTTAGTAACCCCTTCAAGCCATTCTTTCTCAGCATTACGCGACATGGGAATTGCTGACATAAGGAATCTTCTGATTTCTAAGTTGTTAAAGAATTTTAGAATCATATCTAGATCAGTCAACTCGAGAGCACGCAGACACACTTTCTCACCATAGTACATACTTCAACATTTGGTTCATTATTGATAAGTATGTCCTAGGAATCTCCATCTAGGCACATTTTTATCATACTGTTTTCTTGTGCAGCTTTACATCAAATCATTGGGAGATATACTCTATGCAGTTTGATTGGATATTTGTACTGTTAGGTTCAATAGGTGCCATGTTAGTTGTACTGGTACTTGTGTATTTTGTCATTGCGGGTCTTCTTCTAGGAGTTGCACTTGGTTTTGTTGGAGGAAAGAATCGCAATTTAGGTTCAACATTCATTACGGCTTTATTAATTGCCGTGGTTAGCCCAATACCGTGTCTCAACTGTATACTTGGTCTGTACTTTATCAAGTCACGTCATAACATTGGTTGGGGTGGAGCCGCGATTGCCTGGGTCCTTACTTTCATCATAGCAATAATCGTTGTTGTACTGGTGATGATGGTTGCCTTTGCTGGCATTTGGGCTGCAATCATAGCTAGCATTCCGTTCTTCCCATAGTCTGAGTGCGTTTCAGTGTAACGCAACCCTATGGACTTGTGTGGATAGAATGGAAGATGAATCGGAGGTTCCTGACAAGAGGCCTTGTAGCGAAGTCCTAGCAGATGAGAGCAGGGGACAGCTACGATTTCGCAGAGGACAGATTGTCAGGCATCCTCTCAGATTCATCAAAATAATCAATCCGTTTCTTACATCGCATCATCCATTTTGTTCAGAGTATGAACATCATACATTCAGACTCAGAGGACGAGTCTGGTGTTTAGGTTGTTTCTTCAATACACTCTTCTTCGTCCTCTCAATGATGGTTTTGTTTGGGATTTGGTTAATCAATCAGACTATATTTGATAGGGTCTTGTTGTTTTGGTCTGGAGTTATAAAAGCCATC
>JAEOST010000145.1 GCA_016840245.1 Candidatus Thorarchaeota archaeon | reverse complement strand
TGCCACACCATCAGTCCTTAGAGACCTTCTGATTAGAGTATACAATATTGAGCTAATGGGCCAGATGACAGGTCATCTCGACTCTCTTGAAAGCGAGTTATCAAGTAAGATAAACGCGTTAAGGGATGACTATTACCCACCTGAAGTAATTCAGCAACAGATTGATGAAGCTACACAGCAGATTGGTGAATACGAAGCTGATTTGAAAGAAAAGGAGAAGAAAAGGACAAAGGTACAAGAAACTCTAGACTCCCTTCCTGATTCAAAGACCCTGAAATTATTATACGATCTCAATAATGATCATGAAAAGAGAATCCGAAATCTTGAGCAAAGCAGTCGGGATAGGGATAGTGATTTGGATTATGCAGGTCTACTTTCCGCAGACAAGGCTGTAATAAAGGCCAGACTTGATTTATTGATGAAGGAGTCAGAGAAGCTCGAATCCCAGGTGAAATCAAACAAGACCGAGATTAAGGGTGTAGATCGAGAAACCGGTCACCTCTCAGGTGTTTCTTCAGACCTGATAGAGAAGGTCAGTGAGTTAGAAGTGATTGAAGGGGACAAGACGATAGAATGTCCAACTTGCTCCAAGCCTCTCACTCTTGAACAGCGCGAAAAGTTAGTCCTTGAGTATAGGACAACTATTCAAGAGAACTCAACTCGACTAACAGAACTGAAGAGCAAGAGGGACGCACTTACTGATGTTAGTCGGGACTTCGAATCGAAGATGGTTGGTATCTCCTCTGCCATTGAGGCAATACGTCGGATTATGACTAAACAGAAGACTGTGGATACTGCACAGAAAGATCTGGATAAAACGGAAGCAAAGATGAAGGCTGCTCTAGCCAAGATTGGAGTAGAAGATATTGAGAGCTTTCTGACGAAACACGCTGCAAAGAGCATCAACGACCTTCAAAACAAGCAAGTTGAGTCAAAGGCACAATTAGACTCTCTCACACGTGAGTACAAAATAGTGGAGAAAGAGATTGAGAAACAACAGAAGAGAATCTCTGACGGGCAGGAACGAGCTATATACATGAAAGAGCTCGCTGCTGAGATTGATAGCCTTACTCGTCTGAGTGAACATGCAAAGTATGTTCGTCTGAAACTCATCAATGGATTTGTGGCTGATTACGTAGTTCAGAAGCGATTGATTGGCATTATCCGTGGAGCAACCAATCCGTATGTGCAAGCGTTCACTAGAGATCAATACTCTTCAGTAGATCTTGTTCCTACGCCTGCAAAGGGGCGTTCTGGAGCGGGCTTAGTTCTCAAGATTCGTGATGAGCGGGACAATGCTACAAAGAAAACATCTCAGCTAAGCTATGGTGATCGTACAGCAATCAGTCTGGCTCTCAGACTTGGTATCAGCCGAACAATGAGTGCTATCAGACCAACAAAAGACAGTCCTGCAATATCACCACGAGTACGATGCGTATTGCTAGATGAACCTCTTGGTGGACTTGACAAGAACCGTCGAATCTCAGTGGTTCGTAATCTCGTTAATGACGCTAGCTTCAAACAGATCTTCTTGATTACTCACACTGACATTCAGGATTGGGATGAGGTGCCTGTAATCGACGTGACAAAGTCTGGTTCTGCAAGTGATGCTAGTTTGATAATGTAGGACTTTTGGCGTTTACTTGAGGACAAAACTTAATCAGTAGGCATGTATGGAAATGGTCTATGGCTCCCGGTAAATTGGAGAAACGCATCGTACGTTTCCTTGTCAATTACTCCGTATTCATAGCCATAATTGTTATCGGATTCTTTGTTTGGTTTATTGTGTTCAACCAAGCTGTATATGAATATCTAGACACGCCCAATTGGAACACACGAGCTGTATGGGTGGGAAATGGCGAATACACGATTTTCAATCAGACAGTACAAATTCAATTAGAGGGATATTCAGACTACTCATTCTTCTATGTACATTGGGGTCATAAGTTCCTAAATGGGACATGGCCATATTCACCCAGACCCGATCCATTTGGTGTTCTTGTTATGGATGGTATCACCAATACTAATGGTGCCTACATCTTTCCTCCTCTCTATGCTGTTCTTGACGCAGCTGGAATAGCTCTAAATCCCTTTGTACCTGAAAACACTGGGATTGGGTTATTACTCACAATATTTGGATTCATCACAATCTTTCCCACATATGGTATTGCCCATGAGCTCTCGAATAACCGTCGTGTTGCAGAAGCTGCTGCTCTCACATACATACTAAGTCCTAGTCCAATCTATCACATCGCATGGATCTGGCTCAATACGGCTCCTGTGGTGTTCTTCTTCTTCTCTGGTTTCTATATGCTCATACGGGGGCGGCGTCAAGCTGGGACACTACTCATTGTAGTCGCCGCGTTATTCAAACAGATAGCCTGGTTCTTAGGGATTCCCCTGGTGGTATACTTGCTACTAAGATGGCGTTATCCAGCTGATGGCCAGAGTGAACCAGAGCCTACCGAACCATCAGATTCACCTGATCCACCTGAACCGGAGCCGAAGGAGAAGGATGGAATAATAGACTGGTTGAGAAACTCACCTGAGTCTGTGACCTTCTTCCTAGGTATCTTTGCAGTAGCCGCAATTAGCGCGTCAGTTCTTCTCGTGCTCAATATTGTCTTCCCCTCCTTGATGCTAGTCTTTATGGGTATTCTACTCGTGATGACATACTTGGGTCTGAATGCGATCTTCCTTGCTGACTGCACACGAAATGCTCAGAAGAAGAATCTGGATCGTAGCACGTTCGTTAAGTCCTTCCTGTTTACACTTTTTATCCTCAGTCTTGGTTTGACGATGTCCCTTGTTGTCTTCATGATTGCTTACACATTCCCCTTACTCAATGCCTTCCAAATTCTGTGGTGGCCAATAATACTCAGCATCTATTTTCTGATGCGATTCAATCCAGGAGTTATCCCCAGAATTTCAGGACCTTCTAAGAAGACTCCTAGCGGACTAAAAGGTCCTTTAATCGATTTTCGAGCATTTCTATTGAGTGTGCTCGTTGTGCTTGTGTTCGCTGGAGCTATCCTTCTTCCATTCTACCTTGCAAATCCTAAC
Source organism: Candidatus Thorarchaeota archaeon (assembly GCA_016840245.1). The sequence continues at coordinate 7,366 of JAEOST010000145.1, read as the reverse complement.
ACCATGCTTAGAAATATCATGATGGCTGCTGGCGGTTTTCCGTTGGACTCGTTTACAATACCACCAGGTTATGGAAGTCCAATGCGATTTCAAGTGCTTCCTATTGTATTAGACTTGCCTTTGCTTGCTGAGTTCTTGGACGACCTTGTATACCAAGGATTCCTACTTTGGATAGGTGTAATCGTGATATCTGGTCTAATGATACTTGAAGTGAAGCGAGGGGATAACAAGGTCTACTACTTCCGCCGACTCCTCTTTCTGGCTATGATAATGATGTTCTGGGTACATCTCATGGGGCCTCGTGGTGTCTACAAGTACTACTTCGTAATCTTTGCCCCATTCTTCTCAATATTTGCATCATCCAGAATGGTCACTAGCAAGACTGACAATGTTCCATTCTCTGCATCAATGATATGGATGCCCTTTGTGATGATGAGTATGATTCTACTACCATCTAGGAATGTCTACTTCTTTGGTATCATCTTAATTCTCATAGGATATCTAATTGCTACCCAGATGGGCACAATGTGGTGGTATATGAAAGGTCCCTTCCGGATGGTGAGAGGAGTTGTTGCACCTGCCTTCCATCCCATCACATCGCGGTTTCGGGGTATGCGATTTAAAATTCACCACTACATCACTGATGAGCCCATAACTTATGAGGAAGCATCTTATCAGAGCATCGCCGATTCTTAGGTTGGAAGTTGATCCATTATGGGTGCTCAGTTGAAACTTCGCAGTTGGTTCTCTGAGTACCGCGTCCTAATACTCGTCCTAGTGATTGGCGTGATAGTCTGGGCATTTATCTATAACATGGCTGCAATTGACTTTGTTGCTGATAGGATACGCCCCTATCGCGGAATGTGGAATGGTAATGGTGAACTTCCATTCTTTGGCTCAGCTATCAATGTGTACTTCGAGGGATACGTCGACCACGATTACTACTACATATCATGGGCCGATCAATTTCTCTCAGGGCATGTACCCTATACAGAATCATTTGACCGACTTGTGATAGAGCGTGGAACCTACAATACACCCTACTTCTTTCCTCCATTGTATGTCTATATCTGTGCTCTTGGACGAATCCTCCCAATACAGCCATTTGGTATTGGTCTGGTTTTGTGCATCTTTGGTTACATGACAGCCCTTCCTGTCTATGGAATTGCTCGATTCCTATCTGATAACAAACGGGTAGGAGAGGTTGCCGCAGCAACATACCTACTGAACCCTCTTGTTCTGTATCATGTTACATTCTTGTGGTTGAATCCCTCTCCTTTCGTCTTCTTCGCAATGTTGTCATTCTATTTGATGATGAAGGGACACCGCACTGCTGGAGTCTTAGCAATGGTCACATCCGTTCTATTCAAACAAACTGCTATATTCCTAGGCATACCGGTGCTAGCATTTGTGGTCAAACGTGCAGTTCGAATAAGAAATGAGAATGGCCATACAGATGATGAATATGAGCAGTTGGAAGATACAGAGTCAAAGACTTTGCTAAGCGATGCAGTAGACTTGGTCGGTTTCGGTAAGACTGCAATAATTGCGATCGTCTACTTCGTTACACTATCCTTACCATACATCCTTGATCCCCTAAACTACTTCTACCAAATCCTCCAACGTGCAGGAGGTACCTATCTTACAGACCTTTCAGCTCTACCAAAGGCAAGCCATCCAATAGTAATAGCACACCTCTTCATATCCTTTGGAGCACCCGCGTGGGTCGTGGAGATCTTCAATGTCCTATCATTCTCATCTATTGGACTTATGATTGGAATTCTACCCATCACAGCACTGATGTTACTGGAAGTAAAAGACGATAGCAACATTAGAGGTTATTGGCGAAGGATATTCTTTCTGACACTAATGCTAGTACTGTGGCTTCATCTCTGGAGCCCGCGAGGGATATACAAATATTATCTGGTTCTTCTCATTCCCTTTCTCTCTATTTTGGCTGTTTCCAGTATGTGTTCAAAGGACGCAACCTCTATTCGCGTCTCTATTCCGATGCTTATTCTCCCCTTTGTGTTGACCATTCTTCTACTGTTTCCCCATAGAACGGTCTACTTCTTATTCTTGGTATTGATTACAATCAGCTATCCATTCCACCGATATTTTGGAGAGATATATCGGGCACTCAAATATGGAGCAAATGAGTTAGTCGGATTTATCGAAGATATAGTTGGATAGAATGAACCAGCGGTTCAGATCTCTGAGAGGGCATCCATCTCTTTCAGTTTCTTCTTTAGCTTCTTCTCAAGACTCTTTATTCTAGAATCAAGTTTCTCTGCCTGTTCCGTATAGGACTCCTTGGGCATGACTCCGGATGAATGGCGTTGCTCGATATGTTCACGGAGCTGCTCAACTGAACGTATCTCTTTCTCAAGTGCCTTGATATCGGCCCCAATCTCGGCTGCTTGATTCTCTTCCTCGGTCAGAAACTGCTTTGATGGTATCATTATGCCTAGCTGATCCTGAGTCTTTTCTGCAAAGTCTTGGAACTGGTCTCTGAGACTCTCGATATTCTTCTCCACACTGTCAACTTTCTCTCGGACCTTTGAGATATCCTTCTGCAGATCAAAGACTGCATTTACGAGACGACGAAGTGTGTTTTCCATCTCCTGTGCCATAACTGGATCCGCCGTTGTACTTTCTTTCGGTGCTGTTTTCTCCTCAGTTACTGTAGATTCAGACGATTCAAAGGATCTGTCATCTCCACTTAACCAAGTGAACGCATTCACTGCAAAGACTTTGTTCGCCTTGTTGGCTAGTCCTCCACCTTTCCTGAATATCTCATAACTACCAATACACATGACACGGCCTTTTCCGTATTCAGCCAATGCGATGATTGGTTGACCTGGTGGGTCTGCCATAGTTGAAGTGGTTGCAAGAATTGTTGCTTTACCCGAAACCCTGAGTGTACATCCTGAGGGGTATAATACTTCCTTCACGTCTTTTGTTATGAAATGTGGGACTAGGTCCTTGATGATGGGCATTGTCGGAATCCCTGAGTTATTCCGATCATCCTTGACTGCAGTGTTCTCAAACGTGATTCCGAAGATTTCTGAGAGCTTGCTCATGTTGTTCATTAGACCCTTATCCCCTCCTGAGAGGGACAGCAACATGAGACTTCCACCACTTTTCACATATTTTTTGAGAGTTTCAATCTCTGGATTCCTGAGCTTCGAGCTATTTGGACACCCAAAGACAATCACTGCCCCTTCTGCTATCTTCTTGTCCAAAATCATAAATTCCGTGTAGGCCTCGACATCGTAATCGTTATCCTTCAATAGTCTAGCTAAATCCGAATAGGTTGATTCGATCTTTCCACGTTCGTTCTGTGTCTGGTCAAAGAAAATCTTCTTTCTACGTCCGCTCAATGATAGCACCTGAAGTTGCCGCGTCACATATTTTCAAGGGAACTGCTCTAATGAGATTTGTGTAGACCTGTTCAATGCGCTTCGAACGCTTTATCACTGCTTAAATCCTATATTCTGAATATGAACAGCTCTGAGGATTGCATTTTTTGTAAGATTGTACGGGGCGAGATTCCCGCCTCAGTGGTATTCGAAGATGAGGTTGTTTTGGCTTTCATGGACGTATTTCCCGTCACAGATGGTCACTGCCTCATCATACCCAAGAATCACTACGAGAATATGTTTGATATTGATCCACATGTTATATCACACCTGGGAAGGAAGCTTGCAGATCTTACCCGGAGTGTGAATCGGGCGTTCCAACCCGAGGGCGTTCTTAATATTGCAGCCAATGGATCGGGTGCAGGCCAAGAAGTTCCACACCTTCACTTTCATGTAATCCCCCGTAATCATAAAGACACCTTTGGTTTCAGATTTCCTGACAACTACCGTGAGAGTATGGCACCCCGAGAGGAACTAGATGCAAAAGCCACACTTATCAGAGAAGCTTGACCAATCAACTATGCGAAATCCTGAATGAGATTGAGACCGGTTGCTTCGTCTTTGCCACGCTGGAGTGATCCATCAAATTGAGTCATAAGGAGTTCAATGGTCACTGACACCTCACATCCCTTCATAAGATGGCCCCCATAGCAAATGCCTTCATCATCAGCTACTACGAGGTGTGCATGGACCACAACGCTTCCATCATCAAGAACTGCGATATTTCCCATCCCTGAAACTACCTCTAGATCTCTATCAATAGTTATCTCTTGATATTCACTAGTTGCTCTATCAAAGTATCCGAGTCTGGCTTTCGCGATGGCGCCAATGAATGAAACCTGCCCACTCTGTATCTTGTGTTCAGCGGCCAAGGCCATTATTGTATTGAGAATATCTTCTCCAGGTTCCAGTTTAGCTATGATTGTCTTCTCTGCCTGTGTTTGGAATGCGCGCACCATAGTGTTGGATTGATAGTAGTCTCTAATGAAGGCGACGCTATACAAATTCACTCTTTGGAAGTGCTTATCAGGGGTAATCAAACACCCAACTACTGAGGAACCTTGGGAAAGAACGATAATTCAGATGAAGAAGGTCAATCAAGCTTAGAAGACTTCTTTGGCGGTTCTGAAACTGAAAACTCAAAGAGTAAAGAACAGCGACAAGCTACACCCAAAGAATCAGAGGACTCTAAATCCGATTCACACACAATTACTGATGAATCACCTTCAGAGTCCAGTCCACCAACTGAACGTTCAGCAGCAGTCTTCACAGTGGATGATGAAGATGATTTATCAATACCTGATGAGGAGCTTACAATGGATCTAACAGTTGGCACTCGTTCAGTTCCCAAAAATCTCTCTCCCTCCATTCTACTATCAGTAGATTATGACGGTGCTCAAAACAAGGCTGTAGCACGATTATACAATCCTGATACTAAGGAGATTTACTTCTGGTTTGACAATACAAATCACAAGCCCTATTGCTATACAGACTTTCCTGCCCAGACAGTAGAGAGTATGCCTGGGATTCGAAACAACCGGGGTTTCGTACGTGCTGAGAGTGTGGATTTAGTTGATTTGCTCCGAGATCGTCCTGTGACAATGACCAAGGTGATAGCAACTGATCCCTTAGCTATTGGAGGTCGTGCTGGAGCCATACGCGACTCTCTCAGTCAGGATGGAGTAAGTCATGCTTGGTAGGAAAATATTCGCTATCGTAATTGCTACACCTACGACAATAACTTGGTATCAGGAATGACATACAAGATTGTTGATGGTAAACTTGAGCCATCTCCTCCGGACCTCGATGATGACGTCATGTCGCAATTTGCGGAGATATTCAGTGAAGACAAAGGTATTGCTCGTGTGATAAACGAGTATGCTCCACTCTTCTTTACAGAAGTCCCTGATATTCGCAGATTAGCTGTTGATATCGAAGTCTATACACCTGTTAAGAATCGAGTACCAGATGCTAATACATCACCTTATCCCGTGACAGCTATTGGACTATCAGACAACGAGGACTTTCAGAAATGTTTCGTCTTACGTCGAAAGGGTATTGATGAGGGTAAAAAGACTGCAGACTTTCCTGCTGGACTTGACATTGTGTACTTTGAATCAGAGGCTGATATGCTCGTTGAAGCATTCAGAATCATTGACCAATATCCAATTGTCCTCACTTTTGTTGGTGATGCTTTCGACCTGAACTACATGTATCACCGAGCTGAGAGGCTCAAGATTGACATGGATCGATACTGTCCAATTCGAATGGGTCGTGGAAATGAGATAGCATTATTGGATCAGGGAGTCCATGTTGACTTGTACCGATTCCTGAAGAATCCATCAATCCGACTCTACGCACTCTCTGGAGCCTATGAGAGGACCAATCTCGATTCTATAGCAAAAGGACTCTTGGACATTGGGAAGCTTGATCTTAGTACAGATATCTCATCCCTTCCTTACTATGAGCTGGCTCACTACTGTTGGCTTGATGCAAATATCACCCTCAGAATAACCAGCTATGACAACAATCTGTTGCTCCGCCTCATCATTCTGTTAATGCGTATCTCTAGACTCTCAATGGAAGATGTGACACGACTGGGAATATCATCTTGGATTCAATCCCTATTCAGGCAAGAACATCGCTCTCGCGGTAATCTGATTCCAAGACCAGCTGACATTGAAACTATGAAATCATCAGATGCTCAGACTGAGGCCATGATTAAGGACAAACGATTCAAAGGTGCAATTGTCATTGAACCTATAGCTGGTGTACACTTCAACGCAACTGTGCTGGACTTTGCCAGTCTGTATCCTACCATTATGAAACGTCATAACATCAGTTATGAGACTGTAGACTGTCCTCATGAGGAGTGCCGTCTTGCAGAGAATAACAAGGTCCCGGAAACCGATCATTGGATTTGTACGAAGCGAACTGGAATGATCAGTCAGACTATCGGTTTCTTTAGAGACACTCGTGTTGACTGGTTCAAGTCTAAGAGTAAGGATAAGTCGCTTGAGGAACGAACCAGAAACTGGTACACTGTTGTTGAGAAAGCATTGAAGGTGTTCGTTAATGCTTGTCTTCCCTTTGATGAGGAAGTTGTGGTGAGGTCCTCAGATGGGTTTGTGAAGAAGTGTAAGATTGGGTCACTGCAAAATTCATGGAGCGGTCTTGAAATTCTCTCTGTTCACAATGAACTGGAATCTCCACAATTCGGTAAGCCTACTTACACTCCAATCATTGGATTCACAAGAAGTATAGATTCTCATACATTGGATTTCACTCTCGATGATGGGCGTGTTTTTAGATGTACTCCTAATCATATGATTCCAAAACTAATTCGAAATCCAACAAGAAGCAAGAAACCCAAAGCAGTTGAGACTGAATATGATGTGGTTGAAGTTTCCGCAGAAGATATAGAAATTGGCGATGATTTGCTAATTCTTGGAACGAACTACTTCACCAATACACCCCTCCAACATATTTTCATTCCAGACTATATTGATCCAAGTCATCTTACAGTGGGGATGAAGAGAAACGACTTCAAACGTTTTACATATCGAAAAGGTCAGTCAGTTGAATCTGATTTAATTCAGGTCATCATTGACGAATTCAGATATTCCAAAACCAGCAAGATGTACAAAGCTAGATGGACAGATCTCTCAGAATCCGCCAAAGAAACTCTTCGTCGAGATGCTGAAAGTGTTGCTCCACTTTATGTGAAAATGACCACAAGCGCAGAGCAGTATCGTGAAGCAGGTAAATGGCAACGTATAAACATTCTATTGGAAGACGACTTCTTTTCGTTAATGGGATGGTATCTATCTGAAGGGCATGTTGGTGTAAATAGGGTTTCATTTTCTCAAAACTTGGCAGTCAATCCTCAGAATCATCAAGCAATATGCACAACACTCACAGCTCTTGGATGGCCTTATGCTACC
>JAEOST010000144.1 GCA_016840245.1 Candidatus Thorarchaeota archaeon | reverse complement strand
GAGGAATCAATCCTCAACGCAAAACGAATACCCGTTCTGATTCCAACAAAGTGCGCTAATGGGCATGCAGTAATCCTGTTTGTGGACAAGACATTCACAGTCAGAGATGTTGAAGTTGCTGGCGAATCAACACAGAAGGAAGACGCTGCTGTTGATAAAGCTCTGAAATGGATGGATTCCTTTTAGGTGATAATGAATGATACAAGGCATCTATATCGTGAATGAGGCTGGAGAAACTATTGGCTCTCTGAGCTTCAAAAAGTTTGACATAGATGATGCATTGTTTGGAGGCTTTCTCTCTGCAATCCAGATGTTTTCACAGCAGATGTCTGGGAAGAATGTAAAGGAGCTCTCCATGGAAAATCACCGATTGATAATCTCCGAATTCAAAGATGGTTATGTGGTCACAGTACATGATCGTGATGACAAAGACGCAGTCGAGCTCAGCCTTAAGGTTAAGAAAATCGTTGATGATGAATTATATGGACTCGTTACAGACGATTTTCTCGATCTACTAAAGAAAGCAGTTGTGACCGAAGTTAGCGCGATGGAACGCGCAGATGAATGGGCATCGAAGATGCTCTAAATGAATGTCAAGGTGATAAAAGGTGCAATTAGAATTTTATGAAGCATCGGAACTTTTTACTGGAATCGCACTTGTTGTAGGATTTCTAATCATGAGTATATATGCACGAAGACGTGCAGCTACATTATCTGAAGATGAAAAGGGACTTGCAACTCCATTGTATCTCATGGCTTTCGGAGTATTATCTTTGGGTGTAGCATCTATAGTGAACTTCTTCATGGTCCTAATGGTACTAACATTGGATTTTGTATACTTCCTCTTTGCAATGGCGGGTCCAACACTGTTGACATTAGCAGCATTCCTAATCATCGGATGGCGACGCTATATAGCTATTCCAGTAGTACTTGTTGCGATTGGATTTGGAATAGGCATCTACTCTACTTTTATACAAGCTATAACCACATCTCTCCAATTTATATTAGGACCATATAGCTTGATTCTGTTTATCATACCAGCTCTCCTCTTTATTAGACTAACACGAACTACGAAAAGAATCACGAGCTTTGCAATCGCACTCCTCACTATTGCATATCCTGCATTTCCGCTTACTGTAATAGGATTGCCTTGGTTATCGCTACTTGTTACACTCTTCAGGACACTTGCTCCTGCAGCACTTGGAGTGGCTTTCTATTTCCCTGATGTTGGAATATCTGCGGAACCTATTGGTTATAGTCTTGCATATACGAATCTGGGATTCTTTGGATCTATTGCTCTCTCTGATGTTCTGGTTAATCCATCTACACCTATAATTGGGATTAGTCTACTCACACTATGCATCATGTTTTCCTACGGAACAGCAACTTATGCATACGTACGTTGGCGAGAACGAGGTAGCTCAGCTACTGGCTCGTTAGGTCTATATTTCCTTGTTGCCGGAATTTCATATTCAATTAGTATACTTCTAGCTACAACTATACCAGAAAATAATGCACCCCCCGAAGTACTATTTGCTATGGACTACTTCAATATGTCACTTGCTATTGTAACCTCAATAGTGCTATGTTTAAGCGCTTTCTTTGCACTAGATTGGAGGCGTTCACTACTTCTTCCATTCATAATCGGATTACCGGCACTAATCTACATTTGGTCCTTCTTTCCGAGTAATATGCCTGTAGATGACATTCCGTTTAGAGTGATAGTTCTTCTATTGAGCAATGTAACACTCATCATTGTACCTATGGTCCTGTATGGATTAATCTGGTGGAGAATGAAGAAGGCAGGTGCACCAAACAGAAACAGGCCCTTATTCATCTTTTTTGGAATTGTAATATTAGCAATTGCCTCAGGAGGCTCAGCTAGCTTAGAAGGTGGTCTGACTGAAATACTTCCCTCATTCTTACTTGTATTTGCTTATCTTGCTTATTGGCTAGGAATAACTGGAAGAGCTGACAAACTCCTAAAAACAGCAGCATAGAGAGGTGTTGATATTGATAACGGCTAGTAAGACTCCGATATTTAAGACAATCTTGATAGGTGAAGGTGGTGTGGGAAAGACAAGCATCACCGTTCGATATACTGAGAATCGTTTTGACGATGCAATGAAGATGACAATAGGTGTCAACCTTGCTACTAAACGACTCACTATCAATGACAATCCTCTGACAATGACTCTTTGGGATCTTGGTGGACAACCGCGATTTCGTGATGTTGTAGCTGATTACTTTAGAGGTAGTAAGATGGCAATTGCTGTCTATGATACTACAAGGTATTTCTCACTAGATCGTCTCTCAGATTGGCTTGATCGACTGAAAGAGAATGCACCTGAGTGTGACATAATCTTTGTTGGGAATAAAATTGACGAACGAATTGAGGGCTCTGGAGTTTCTATTGATGACTGTATTGAGTTTGCTTCGAAATACAATTCTGAATGCATGGAGTGCTCTGCAAAAACTGGTGAAGGCATCAATGAGATGTTCGATAAGATTGCAAGACATCTCTATCAGAAACACTTGTGAGTAGAATCATATAAAAAAGAATGTTGAACGGAGAGGAATATTTGCGATACTACCTCTCCTTAACATACTAGAACACGAAGCGGCTATGACTCGGATCTATTTCATTGCAAACCTTGGACATTTATCCTTGGTAATTCCTGGAGCTTCGCAAGGCTTCTGCATACCTTGATAGAACTTAAAGCCGTCTACACCACATGTGTTATCTGCGGCATTGTACTCTGGACACGTCATTTTTTCACCAGCATTGGTCTCAACGGTCTTCGGCCTTCCGTTCTTCGGATGCGTCAGACACTCTTGAATCTCTCGCCTTGTCGCATATTAACCTTGTTCGCTTGCGTCTAGTT
>JAEOST010000143.1 GCA_016840245.1 Candidatus Thorarchaeota archaeon | reverse complement strand
GTCAGTTTGATGATGTGAGATTTATAACGACTTTCAGATACTACATCAAATACTGCATCTGCGACATTCTGTCCATAGATTCGCACTGGATTCAGCCTTTCCAAATCGGGAGCGACATACACTGAACTCTCAACTGGAATAGGTGCGGGTAGCATCATTAGAACAAGCAATGTTAAGAGTAACCAGCGAGCAGCCATGTGAACGTGATGTATAATTCAGTCTTGAATCTTACCACCGGCGCTTTTCTTGCTACATACTACCTTCAAGAATTGTTAATTTTGGTGTAATGAAAACGCTTTTTGGTGGGTGTTGAGACACGTTGGAGCCCCAATAGTGTCATTAGAAACTAAAAATGCATTGTTGAACTGGACTGTGAATCAAAATGGCTCTCACCGAGTTAGAAACAGTACTCCAAATTAAAGACCCCTTGCATGGTTACATTGGACTCACCTCGCTTGAGAAGTCCATTCTCGATTTACGACATACTCAACGACTTCGCAATATTCGTTCCCCTGCTGGGATACGCTTGGCTTACCCCGGTGCTGATACATCCTTACTTGGCCATATGCTTGGTGTCATGCATGTCACGGGACTCTTCATCAAATATCTTGGTGGAGATACGGAGGAAATAGAGAAAGCACGTCTGGCATCTATGATGTTCACACTAGCTAGAGGCCCATGGGCTAACGTTATGGAGGAGTATCTCTGTACACGGGGTCTTGATCGCGCTGGATTTGCTGAGAAGATTGTCAAAGAAACAATCATTCGAGAGAAGCTTGAGAGTTCTGCGTACTCACCAAATGAGGTTGCAGACTTGGTGAAGAAAGGTGTGTCTCTGAAGGGTATACGAATCAATCTCTTAGAAACCCCTGTGAATCCTGAGCTCATTGATAGTTTAGAACGAGATTCATACTTCACAGGTGTCGATTATGCGCAATTGGAATTTCATCGTCTGTTCACAACCACAAGAGTTGCCAAGAACAAGATAGCAGTTGAGCGTGGGTCCCGTTATACCCTGGATTCCTATCTGTCTGCCGCAGTGAATATGTTTGATGCAGTCTATTATCACAAGACTGCTCGCGCTCCGGAGCTGATGCTTCTCAGAATCCTTGATACTGCAGCTAGTAGTTTCATGTCTAGTCCCTTTGAAAAGTTCGAGGAATTTTTCCTCTACGATGACCATACTTTTCACGATTTGCTCCTTTCAATACCTCAAGATGCCTCGGAAGAGCTCAGGACAGGTAATAGGATATATAGTGATTTTAACAAGCGCTATCTGATCAAACTGGCGGGAGAACGTGCAATATCTGATACGGCGTTTCTAAACCGGCTCATGAATCCTCAGGGTCTTTTTGAGATTGAAACGGAATTAGCTGAAGATTCTGATATCGACCCTGGAAATGTGTATGTTGACTATCCCAATCGGCCCTCAGTGAGCTACTATCCTGGAAAACTCAATATAGATGACCTCGTGTTATTTGAGCGGGGTTCTAAGGGCTACGAGTTTTGGCCTGTGACGGAAGTGAGCCTTCTTGCACGAAGCCTTGGACGTGAGATGAAACAAGTACGTGTCTATACAACTAGAGGATATCGAACCCGTGTTAAGAAAGCAGCTGATAAACTTCTTGAAAGTGTAGACACCTCTGGAACCATAGGTTAACGTGAGTTGACTGAAATTCACATCTCAACTTGCAGTGTGGCTATCAACAATTGTCTTAAGAGCGAAGACGTCAATGCAGACATAATAGTTGTATTGCAGCACTAAGGGTGTTACACTGTGTTCTCGTGCAAGAAATGTCGTAATCCACTATACATCGAAAGCGCTGAATTGCGAGACCGGATTCTTACTATGAATGTCCAATGTATTCGAGGACACAAAAGTGTGAGACGGCTCTCTGAACACCAAGCGCAAGAAATTGTAGGTGATCTCTATCCTAAGATGACAGTCTGCATTGAATGTGGGTCAACAATGACCCAACTCGAATCGGATACGCATGGAAAAATAGTAGAGAGTGATTTCCTCTGTCCAATTCATGGTATTCAGAAGAGAGAGTATCCTTCATTCTTTCTTCCCGCAATAAGTCTCCTTACACCTGAAACAGATACTAGAAAGGCGATTTTAGATTCATACAAATGCCCCATTTGTGGGCGTCTCCATGCAATTACTGGGATTGAACAGATTCGTGGTGGTCTTGCCATGGATGTTCAATGTCCAAATGGTCACAAATCTATGAGGTATATTCCGACTGACCTCGATGACGAAACAACAACTAAGATATTGCAACTTACAGCTAACTGTGATCGATGTGGGTTACCTGGAACAATATCGAGAGTAGACGCAGATCGCAAAACACCCCGTGTATACATTACGTGCCCCATTCATGGTGAGGAACGAACTGAAGTTCCTCGAGACATCCTCGAACGGCTCACAACCGCAATCTCTCTGATACCTCCTGAGGCAGTAGTCAATGCAATGCTTGTGACAAGAGAATGTAATCATCCCTTGGCAATTAGAAGTATTGAGCAGACAAAGTCTGGTCATAAATTCAGATGTATTTGTCCCAGAAAGGGCCACACTACAGAGAGAGAACTCAATGTTGAGTGGAATGATGCAGTTAAAGAGCGAATCGTAACTGGATTACTGACCTGTAACGAATGTGGGCTACTCACACACAAACTAGAGGCTTCAAAGAGTCGTAAGAGAGTAGACTTCAAGGTAGTCTGTCCAATTCACGGAGTTATGGAACGTTCAGTTCCTACTGATATCTATAAACACTTTGAAGAGTTCGAGCCAAATGTTGATAGGCTCCCCTCTATTACTAGGAGCTTAGGTTGCCACAAGTGCTCTTTTCCCCTCATTGTTCGTGATGTGGAGAGTAGGAGAGGACTCATCGAATTCGAGGTAGATTGTCGCAATGGTCATCGAAGCAAGAGATTCTTTGTACCCACTCTTGACGAAGACACACTGGCAACCCTGTACAAAACTCTCTACAGATGTCCTGAATGCTATGAGGGACTTGATCTTGTATATATCGAACCGCATGGACGAGAGTCTCGAGTTGTCCTGCTTTGCACAATGCATGGTAAGACCGTCTTAGACATTCCACCAGAACACGTTGGTGCTATGCATAGAGCATATGGAGAATTACAGGAGGAGAAGATACGACCCCCTGTGGAGGCAACTCCTCCCATTGAGCCTCCAGTATTAGAGTCGCATGTAGAAACCGTTGAGTCTCACGGAGAGGATGTCCAGGTTCTACGAGGTTGCGAGATCATAGGTGGCAAGTTCGATTACAAGGTCAAAATAAAGAATGATAGTGGTTATGTCATTACAAACGTAACAGTCAGCATCGTTGCATATCCTCAGGACTGCATGGAGATGGCAGGTGAAACAGTGAAGACAATCTCCCGTATTGAGGTTGGAGGATTCAGATCTCCTCAGTTCACATTCTATCCCACAAAAGATTGTGTTCAGGGAAAGGTAGTAGCGACAGTTTCATACATTGACTTCAGGGATGAACTACATACAGTTCAAGTTGAACCATACCTTATTCGCTCAGTCTGTGACCTTCTCAAGCCCCTTGAAGCCACAACTAGAGAATTCGAGTTGATTCTAGGTGATTTAACAAAGACTCAGCAAGAGCAGACACTAGATTGGAATGCCCAGGTACTCTTCACCAAGGCAGAGAAGTTACTTCCAACTAAGAACTTCCACATCATCGATACAGAGGAACAGACTCTTGCAGGTCAGTTTATTGGAACAATTCGTGGATATGCTGAAGGAAAGTACACTGGTAAGAAGGTAGCAGTAATCTTTCTCATTTCTGGTCCTGAGGGTGGACGTCACTCTACTGTGAAGGTTGAAGCACTCGGTGAGGACATTGCTATGTTGCCAACCACAATCGATGAACTTGCTGAAACTATTGACTCATGGATTTGTCTGAGATGTGGGGCGCCGCTTGAATCTGAGCAGGTCGACACATTGCATACGAGATTACCAATAAGATGTAGATACTGTGCACATTCCTTGACTATTGCTCTGTACCTGCAGTGAGTCGATACCTTACCAAGATGACCAATGCCAGTAGTCCAATTGTAGAAGTTGTAAGAATGATGATTGGGAGTACTGGATTAGGTTCTGTGATATAAACTGGTACCGAATGCATGATAGAATGACCATAACCATCGTCAATAACCAGAGTTGCACTATGATCTCCAGGGGACAGATTTGGTAGTGTAAATGAAAGATTACTTGGTCGCCAAAATCTGTCATAAGTTATCGTACCATTTTCAATTAGGTTGTCGCCAATATAGAACTCGTAGGAACCATCTACATCTCTCTTTGGACGATAGTTGTACCATGCTTGCCATTCGAGTGTGTTACTCTCTGCAGTTTCAACTGGTTGAATGATTGGAGAATAATGGAACCGTTCAATCCTGTAGACTCCATACATATATTCCTCATTGTTAAGAAAGGCCATTTCCCAATCGATTTCCTTGTCCTCATTTACCTCTACTAGTCTTGCACCATATGGTGAGTCGGCCCTAGAGATGAACCCAAAGACACCTAGTCTGTTTCCATTCGGCAACCGGTCTGCATCTCCCCAAAGAAACGAGTAGTAGTCATGGTCAGATGTCCAAGACCAAGTGGTATTTGCTATCATCCTTTCCTCATCGATAGTTATCTCAACTATCCTTGATGCTTCGCTCCATTCGTTAGTCTGGTTGTGGTAATCGTTGTCAAAAAGAATGAATGTGTTCTCATCAACTGGTTCAACCGCATGTGCATGGTAGAAGAGATTGTTCATTTGGCGACCCTCTTGGTTGTACAGAGTAAAGTCGCCATACTCTCCAAGGCTCCAAATTACTTCACCGCTACTATGATTGATCTTCCAAAATGTATTGACATTACGTAAATTCAGATATATCACATCATCTTCTGCATCGTAATAGACTGTGTTCGTATGTGAAATGTCTACAACTCCAGAGAGAGTGTCATTAAACGGACAACCTTGGTTGCTGGGGTAAAGAGAGGTAGTATTGAGTGACCAGATAATCTCCCCTTGACGGTTGTATTCTACTAACTGGTCATGCAGGTACTGAGTATCATTCACTGTCACTTCGTCGAATTGAAGAGTGAAAAAGCTGTCATTAAGGGGATTATACTCCAGCTCATGGTGACTTTCAAAGGGGAGATACGACTTTGTACCATCTTCGAGATTGAAGAGCGATAATCCTCCCTGATCTCTAAGTAGTATCGTTCTCGGATCAATGAACTTGGCAGGAGAATCTGAGACCCAATGATCCACTCCAAGATATTCTTCATGAACAACCTGACCTTCCATATCTACAATCAACATTGAGAAATTACGGTCAAACGTTGTGGTGTCTGTTTTTAGTAGCACAAAGAGATTGTAACCCTCGAATGCGTTATCCGTTTTGTCGATGTTGACTTCCGCCCCACTCATATAGACGGTCAAGTCCCATTCTGAGTTCATTTGATTCTGATAGTTATTCCTCTCATTGAGGGGTATAGACGTAGTAGAAACATTGTCAGGTCCAACACTGAGACATAGAAGCAAAGAAATCATCAAGACCAAATGAGTACGAGGGAACATTTCATTGGTCACCAACTTTTCATGATTTGATTCTATTCTTCCAATTTTCCAGTCCACTCAATCTGTGTGTCATCAAGGACTTTCAAGTGTGTAAGCATCCTATCCACAAGGGAGTCTAGTAAGTCATCAATTGTTTCTGGTTTGTGCCAGAAAGCTGGTGTTGCTGGAAGAACTACTGCCCCCGCCTGTGTCACGATATCCATGTTTCGGATGTGAATCAGGTTGAGAGGGGTCTCTCGAGGTACTAGTAGGAGTCTTCTTCTCTCTTTCAAACTACAATCTGCAGCTCTGATGATGAGATTGTCAGAGTACCCATGAGCGATTCCTGCAAGTGTCTTCATTGTACATGGTACTATGACCATTGCATCGAGATGAAAACTACCACTGGCAGGTCCAGCTGCGAGGTCTCGTTCGTCATAGACAAAATCCACCTCTTTTACGATATCATCTTGAGAGAGGCCTGTTTCATGAACCAGAGTCTTTGCCCCCCACTCACTTACTATAAGATGAACTTCATGACCGAGCTTTTTTAGTGCACGCAGAAGTTTGACTCCGTAAATTGCACCACTGGCTCCTGTTATACAGAGAAGTATTCTCTTTCCCATCTTGGCCTGACTCCTTCATCTGTTACTTGTATGGTCACAGATAACTCATTCGAAGTGGGATAATCAGAAGAAGAATGTTGCAATCAGTGAGATCAGGAATGCAATCCCCGCTGTTATTGATCCAACCCTCTTAGCAATTCCCGCCGCCTCAGCAATGTCTTGGGTGAGTGTGTCAAATCCCTTCTCTCCAAAAGTTCGCAATCCCTTGACTTCTCCAAATCCAAACCCTACCCTAACTGGACTGATGGAACGAGTAGCAATATCAGCAACCTCAGAAATTGCGTTGAGCATTCTCTCTGGCTCACAGCATCCAATTGGTGGATACCCCTTACTTGAGAGTGATATTGCGTTGACCACATGGGTATCGGAGGTTAGGACCTCTGCCTCATCAAATCCCTCGTTCATTAGCCTATCAATGACCTTCTCTCTATATCCTGGCTCAACATTGTTGCCGTCTATAGTTATGAAAACTGATCTCTTTCCAGAGCTCTCAAGAATAAGTGCAGTAATCCCACCAGGACCCATTCCTTCCTTCGCTGTTATGAAATCTGGGAAGAGTTGACCAATCCCCATAGAGACCCCACTTCTAGGCATATCAATGGTCTTTCCAATAGCAGAGTATATAGCTTGGATGTATGCTGCTGCATCATCATCGTCTGGCATGACCGAAACTGCATCATCGTCTATGCAATTATGAGCATCAACTGTCGCTAGATGTGAGAGATTTGGTATATCACCTACTGTTTTCTCTACAGCGATTCGGCTGACCTCAAGTGCAATATCATCTGTAAATTCTGGTGCACTAGTTGATACAGCCATCGCACTATCACCAGCAATAATTGTCCATACCTTGAACTTACTTTCTTCAATCCAATGTGGACCTGACATGGTGTCATGGACTTGGGTGTTGGCGATGAGTCGGTCGATCTCATTAAGCACTGGGTCGAAATCCATCTTATTCGTGAGATTCTGGTGATGTGTACATGTACCATGCATAACGAATGCAGGAACGCTGTACTTGTCTGTCACATACTTCATGATTATGGATGGTAATCCACTGCTACCAAGATTCCTGAATGGACCTGGGTGTACGTAGAGAACCACTCCGACTGCTGCAAGACCAGAGTCATTCTTGAAAACCATCACGTCCATTGGAATATCTTGTACCTCAGCAATCTGTGTTATTAATTTCTCAAATGGTTCTGAGTTGTCCATCAAGTAGTCATAACCAAAGGCACGAAGTAATTCTGGTCCATTTAGACCTAGGTCTCTCTCAAACGGTTTGCTTACAGCTCTGAATATGATGTGTACAGCAGCAGTATATACTGCCAATATAATTATGAAACTCACCCAACCTGAAAGTGGTAGAGTGGCAATCGGTGCGAACGTCGAACCAGTAAATCCCGCGACGATGGCAAACCACAATATTGCTGGAATCATAGCTGCTATGAAGTTCCGGACAGGATGATGATCACTCAATCCGGTAAGAAGAAATGCAAAGAACACATATGCTACTCCAAGACCAATGAGCAGAAATCGAATCTCAAAGTAGTCTGCCACCAAGACCAGATCAAGTAGTCCTCCAATTATGCCTAAGACGACCCAGAATATCACACCAAACTGAGCTGAACCTGCAGTCCTTCTTGCGTCAAGTGGTGAGTCTTTCTTTCTTACCACTGCATACATGAGAATGGTTCCAATCAACATAGAAGTTACATAGATGACGAGATATGTTAGGAGCGAACCTCTGTATCCTACAACAGAGAATGGGATGTTTCGCATGAATGCCAAAATTATTGAAAGCCCAACTGCACAGAGTACTAGGTTCAAGATAATTTTTCTAAAAGTGGGTAATTGCCACACCTTTGAATAGAGTCTGACAGTTTCTTTGACTTTAGCTTTCTCGCCCAATTCTCTTCCACTCTCGGATTTTACTGAAACGTCTAATCATCTCTTATCAAAGTTCCTTTTTGTGTCTCATCATGGTCTGAAAATGCAAGTCGCAGGTATCAATATCTTTATATCGCATTCGATATCGTATTCGATTATCACATTCGATATTGGTGATAAAAACGACGCCTCAAAATGACCAAGATGACTGCGAGGAACCAAGAATGCCTCACTCAATTCCAAGAGGTTTTCTACGTTTCTTGATTGTAAGTCTCTTACGGTCCGACGAACTTACTGGTACTGAGATAATGGACATTCTAGAAACCCGTAGTGAGGGACGGTGGAAGCCAAGTCCGGGTTCAATATATCCTCTTCTCGAATCACTAACGGAAGATGGATTACTTGAAATTGCTAGCGAAAAGGGACGTAGCAAGAAGTACCGAATTACTGAGGCTGGTCGCGAACACTTCAAGATGACTGCTCATCGAAAAGGAGTACTTGATCACAAGACTCGGTTGAGTAGGGTTCTATGGCTTCAATTGCTCTCACCTGCTGATCGCGTTCACTTTCATCTTAGTGGTATTCGACACGCAGTTGAATTTCTTGATGAAACGATTGACTCCCTATCCAAGACTGAACGTAAGAAAGTTGCATCCCGTTTAGGAAAAATCTGTGACAAACTTGAACAACTAAAGACAAAGACCGGTGAATAGACAGATGGCTAATGACAATAGACGAAAACGAACTCCTTCTAGGTATATGCTTCAGGGAATCTTAAAGCACCCAGGTGCAATCACTTTTGCATTGATTCTAACTATTTTCTCTTCATTATTGACAGTAATCCCAAGTATTTTTCTGGGCCTTGCAGTAGATGAGCTTGAGACATACAGTGCAATCACAGCTACGTTCATGAGCTTGATTTGGACCATAGTCATTTTGACATTGATCTACATGGTCATGTACTTCGTTGTGGGTTATGTATGGGCGGTTGTGACACTTAGATGGGAACGGAATGCTCGACAGGAGTTCTTTGAGATTCTTCAAGAGAATAGCATGTCCTTCCACGATGAGGTTGATAGTAAGAAATTGCTCTCTGTAGCAATGCAAGACATCAATTGGATCAGACTGTCTCTTAATCCAGCTCTTCGGAATATTGTAGGTGGTCTTGCATCATTTTGTATATCTGCTACGTTTCTTATCATGATGGATTTTCAACCAGGGATGGGTACTATTCCAATATTCACACTGATTATGGTGATTGGGTCGCCAATATACTTTGTATTTGCATACAGATACGCAAGTGCTGTTGAGCCAGTACGACGAAAACGGTCTGAGACAATGGAGCAGCTTACCTCAATCTCTCAGGGTGTATTTTCAGGGATTGAAGTAGTTCGTGCGTTTGGTGCTGAAGAGAGAGAAAAATCAAAGTTCGTGTCAACTGCTACTGAATACGAGCAGATTGTAACCAAGGAGGGACGTTTAGCGGCCTTCTATGTTCCTGCTCTTGTTTTAGTAGCCATGACTACACTCGCATTCTTCTATGGTGGATTGCTAGTGTTAGATCCTGCTATTACAATCTTTACAAGTGGTACGTTAGTGCAGGTTGTTGGGCTGCTTACAGCATTGACATTTCTTAACTTCGGGTTTCCTTGGATGCTCTTGATGTTAAGAGGTGGCTGGGTCAATGCCCAACGAGTTGTGGACATCCTAAACTGGGACGATCCCATGGTAGAACCTGATGAACCTCTTGAAGTCGATTGGACTCGTGATATAGTCTTCGACAATGTGAGTTTCTCTTATAATGGAAATAATGGTGAAACTACTCATTATGCACTGAAGAATTTCAGCCTCACCATTCCCGGTGGTTCCAGAGTTGCCCTGATTGGTGGACCAGGTGGAGGTAAGTCCACAATTCTGAAGCTCCTCTTAAGATTCTATGACCCAACTGAAGGCAGCATCAAGATAGGTGACGTTGACCTTCAGAATGTTACTACAAATGATGTCAGAGATGCTGTAGGTCTAGTGGAACAGGATATCTTCCTCTTTAGATTGAGTGTCAGGGATAACATTGCCTTTGGAAGACCCGACGCTAGTGATGAGGAAGTAGCCGAAGCTGCACAAAGAGCACAGGCTGAAGAATTCATTGTTGAAATGCCTGAAGGCTATGAGTCCATGATTGGTGAACGAGGAATGACCCTCAGTGGAGGACAGAGACAAAGGCTTGCAATAGCTCGTGCACTCATTCAAGATCCAAAATTACTATTATTAGATGATTCAGTTAG
>JAEOST010000142.1 GCA_016840245.1 Candidatus Thorarchaeota archaeon | reverse complement strand
GTCTAGTGACAGTCGATGCATTCATAGAAATATCAGGACTTGAGAATCTGAATAGACTTGAGAAATTCTGTGATGAACATCCCTATACGAAATATCGCGCTAGATGCTTTGGTAGACATTCAGGACTTTTTGTGCAGTTCCGAGTGCCTTCTGGAAGTGAAACCACAATCAAATCATTGTTGTCAAAAATAAAATCTGTAGGCTCAATCAAGGATTATACGATTCTTCCAACTACTGGTGTCACCCCAATCTTCTCAACATCTCGTCTCAAGCATTGGAACAGTGAGTCATTCACTTGGGACTTCGATTGGAAGAAGTGGTCCATGAAGAAGGTGAAACCCAACTCGATTGTAGATGAGACGAGTAAGGAGATGGTCCATTTACTAACGAGGCGGGATATCAGTATCCTAACTCAGCTCTCATATGGTGCTAGAAGAAAGCAAATCCAGTTCATCAAGGCTCTTGAGAAAGAGGGAGTGAGATATACTTCACAGGATTTCTCAAGAAGTCTTGCCTTACTCAATAAACAATTCATCGTAGAATACATGATCTTTCTTGATCCTGAGGCCTTCAATCTTTACAGCAATGTCTTACTGACCGCAAAGTGTGATAGCAAGTTTAACGAAGAACTGCAATCGCGACTAAGTTCATCGCCTATACCATTCAGAAGCACCCTACGTGTGAATTCTACAGATTTTCTCTGGTTCCTACGATTACCTCCTAATCATCTATCTTCAGTATTTTCGTACCTTCTAGCAAACGTAGACCAGATTGACACATCATTGCTAGATTATCAGACAAGCGTAGCATACGGGGTATGGTCTGGAGCGTTTAATGACGATAAACGCGAATGGATAACGACACGGAAGTTCATGGTCGATGAACCATTAGACTCAATGAATCAATAGGAAACAAGGTCAATCCAGATGAACCAATCCTTTTTACATTACATACTTTATACTCTCTAGATAATCCCTTTGGAGATGATATCATGAAACCAGAGATTAGACCAATGGTTGCTGCTGACTGGGAGCAGTTTCACAAGCTAGATGTGACTGTATTTCCAGACGATATGTTACCGGAGGATTGGTTCAAGAAGAGAGCTGAACGTGATGGATGTTTTGCAATGGATCTCGATGGTAAAGTAATCGGTCAACTCATTGTCACGCGTTTTGGAGAGGATGAAGGTCACCTTGGTCGCATTGGTGTTTCTAAGGAACACCAAGGCAAAGGATTCGGGAAAATGTTGATGAAAAAAGCGTTAGAGTGGTTTCATGGTCTTGGTGATGTCAAGAAAATACACCTGTATACTCAGGATTTCAACTCAACTGCACAGGGATTGTACACAAAGTTCGGATTCGAAAGAAGTGGAACTACTTGGCACTACTTTGTTCCGTATGAAACTCTTCAACCATTGAAGAAGTACTCCTGTCAAGAGATTGAACAAGATGAAATAGAGTCTGTTGGTTCACTCTATGCTTCATTGCCTGCAGCTCAGATTGAAAGGTTTCTTGAGGATGAGGAATTCAAAGTCTTAACATTGAAGGATGATTCAGGTAAGGTTGTAGGAGTCGCTAGATTCACACCTGGATTTCCTGGTTCTTTTCCATTTGAGATAGCACGACTGGATTGTTTTGATGATTTTGTAGCTGGTATGGAAGCCTTCGCTCTTCCCGAATACGATTACGTTCGTGTCACGTTCACAGATAATCATAAACTTGCAGAACTCTGTGACAAGCGAGAATACCACTTGCATCACAGACTATTCAAAATGAGTCACGTTCTGAAGAAGTAAGAACTAGAGAAATTAAGGGCAATAGAGAGAATGATTAGAGATGGTATTCACCATCCCTAATCATAACTAGGACAGCAGGATATCATCCAGCTCTGAATCGTTTGAATATTAGGATAATAATCACGGGGATTGTTATTGCCGCCACAACGACTGAAATGAGGATGAAGTCCCCTCCAGGGGTTGTTGGGGTGGATGTGGTTGTATTGGTTGTAGATATTGATGTTGGAGCTGTTGTCGATGTT
>JAEOST010000141.1 GCA_016840245.1 Candidatus Thorarchaeota archaeon | reverse complement strand
TAGGGTGAGGGAGATTCCAAGGTCTGAGCTATCCTTGGCTATTGCATTCCTAGATATGATTAGAGAGGGCAAGGCAGATGTGGGTAAAATCACAGACCCCAGAAAACCTGAGGAGTATAGACGATTCACAGGTTTAGTATTGTCTATCACGCTTAGAGTCCTCAACAAACTAGATCCGGAGATTAGCAAGAAATGGTTTGAGAAGGTCACTCAGAAGCTGTCACAAGAATTCGGATTCGCACAGAAGCTCTTTCTACGACTCGCCTTCTTTGGAACCACAATTGTTGTTGTTGCAATCTTTATTGTCGATATACTCAGACGAATGGGATTGATTGATGCAATGTTAGCACTCTATATCATGCTACCTTTGGGCATCTTTGCAGCAGTTATGTTGATAGCACTTGGCGTCTATATCATGAAGAACAAGGATGCTGACCCACCAGAGAAGGCAATACTAGCCATAAGTGATCCCGAGGTTCGAACTGAAACAGAGTCTGTGATGAGACGATTATTCGATATGATTATCAATGAGGGAGAGCATCCACTCAGAGTTCTGGTCTTGGGAGAATATAGTGAACTAGAATATACTGACCGAACCTATGATACTGACAGGGATCTAGTTCTACGGGTAGCTGTGTTGATACCAAGGAGTTCCAGGTGAATCCCCGCCTGAAACGGGAATAGTGTACTCTTTACTTCTTCTGACGAATAACCCAGACCAAGACTATGATGAACAGTAGACCTCCGATTAAGACCAGTATTTCCAGTTGTACAAAGGGAATGGGAGTGGGATGAGGAGTTGTTGTTGTGCTGGTAGTCGGAGATGTCGAGGTCGATGCGGTAGCGGATGTTGTGGTTGTCGAACTGGCTACGGTTGTACTAGAGGTAGAAGTGGTCTCCGATGAAGTTGTTGACGTATGGATATCACTGACTGTAACAATCACAGTGTCTGATGCAGTGTTTCCAGATGAGTCAACCACTCTAAGTGTGAAGTTGTATTCACCCACACTCAGACCATCTACCGAGACCTCGATGTACGAGCCATTCCATGTTCCATTCAGCAGAACCCCACCGTCCATGAAGACTGTATAGTTGGCGGGATATAGGTCATGCGTATCCCAAATGACGGAGGTCCCAGTCTCACCCACAGTATATTCGATATCATCAGGACTTGGAACAGATGGAGCCTGAGTGTCCTCCATTATGACCATGACGATACTTGTCTGGTTATTCCCATAGATATCAAAGAATACCAGTGTGAAGTTGTAGGTCCCAGGACCAAATCCATTGGCGTCCTTTAAGATAGGGTCTCCATCCCAGGCAGGAGATTCGAGAAGTTCACCATCCAGATAGAACTCGTAATAGTCAGGATAGAGTTCTGAGGTGACCCAGACAATCAGAGTACTAGTGCTTCCGGCCTCAAAGGTCAAGGTAGATGGAGCACTGACCCAAGGTGCAGTAGTATCTACCACAGTCACCACCACGGTGTCATTCACTTGGTTCCCAGAGATATCGTAGGCAATGAGCGTGAAGTTTGTGATCCCTGGATCAAAGCCATTGGCATCTACATCTATGAACTCAGAGCTTGAGTTCCAGAGTCCTGCACGAATCTCGACATTATCCTGAAGAATTCTGTACGATGCAGGATAGTCATCTGACGGGGACCAGTGAATGTAGTAACCAGTGTTCCCGGCCTCGTAGAAGATGTCATCAGGCGAGTTGACAGTCGGAGGAACAGGATCTATCACTGTGACGAACACAGTATCACTAGCAAGGTTGGAACATGTGTCTGAAACGACAAGAGTATAGTTGTAGACTCTAGGCGCAAGTCCATCCACAACAACGGTAATGGGCAATCCATCCCATGCATCAGTATGAATGGAGACTGTGTCTCTGAATATCTCATAAGACTCAGGATGGGCATCTGACGGGGTCCATGATATCTGGTTATTAGTTGCGCCCACATCGTACTCGACATCCTCAGGTGTATCGACGACTGGGGGAGTTGTATCTGCCTTGAGGGGGAATCTATCCACTGCACCAGCACTTCCAGATATTGAATAGGTGCCTACTCCGTTGTATGAGCCCCAACGGTTTCCAAGGCTCACATTATCATCCCACAGATTGTCCGGACCTTCATCCTGTGCGTCGTAGTCAGTGTTCCATCCAATGGTGTTATTGTAGAGCGAGTTGTTGGAGGACAAGAGTGAGATATAGATCCCAGCGCTGTTCTCCGTGATTGTATTATGGACAACTGTGCAGAGGTCTGTGGTAGAGAGCTCGATTGCACGGTCTGAGTTATCTCGTACGGTGTTCCCTGACACTGTACTGCCATCGGAATGATTGAGCCAGATACCAATGTCACCATTCTCAAAGACATTGTTATCAAAGAGCGATGTCTGGCACGACCAGGCATGGATTCCGTCATCGATGTTCTCGTAGACTGTGTTGTTCATTATCTCACAGTTCTCACTATCCTCAAGATAGATGCCATAGAGGCTGTTGTAGAAGACCTCATTCAGTTCAAGTCTGCAGTTGTCTGATGCCGCCTCAAGATGGATCCCACTCAATGTATTGTTATGGACCATATTGGTTGTTAGATTGGTCCCGAAGGAGTCATCGAGGAATATACCGTTTTGCCCGTTGAATGAGATGTTGTTTCCCTTTAGAAGACATTCTTCTGATGGAATTACATGACCAAGATAGACACCTTGGCCTCTGTTTTCATATACAATACAAGAGTCAATAGTAGTCTCATCTGAAGAATCGATGAAAACACCGTCCCTATTGTTGTGATGACTTGTGACATTGTACAGAGTACATCGAAGTGACTCTATCAGATAGGCTCCATATTGGTGGTTATTGTAAACGGTACTGTCTACCAACCTACACCCAATACATCTTACAAAATCAACACCTAGGGATGTGTTATAGAACTCACCGTTGGTCACATTGACATAGTCGCAATCAGCCAGTATGACCTGCCCATAGGGATTTGCATCGATGGTCTGATGTGATATGTTCCAGAAGAAGCCAAGAGGT
>JAEOST010000140.1 GCA_016840245.1 Candidatus Thorarchaeota archaeon | reverse complement strand
TCCTGTGCCATCCCTCTCATCTCGAATGGAAATCTCTCCAGTTGTATGTAGATACGAATTAATCATGTGCAGGTTTCGCTCAAGGATCCAATTCACTTTTCTACTTAATTTGGAGTTCAACTTAGGAAGTCCGATATTGAGAAGTCGTGCAGCTTTCTTTCGTTCCATCACACTGGGGTGTGCAATGACAGTAAGGGGGGTCTCGATTGTTCTTGCTTGCAATAGTGATGGAAGACTACCAGTATGGTCGATGTGTGCATGTGACAGAACAACAGTATCAATATCATCAGGATGAATGCCAATCTGCCTCATATTGTGAAGGAGGGTCCTACCCTTATACCCCACATCGAAAAGGATTCGTTGATCACCAAAATCAAGGAACCAACTCAATCCATTAGAGCCTGAGAATCGGCTATTGGGAAGTGGTTCGTTATTATACAGAGCAACAATTCTAACACGCATTTAACATGCCGCCTGACATTTCTCAGTCATTTAGCGGCGCGTGATGCCTAAAAAAGCCGTAAAACTCTGAATTTCTACTCTGGTTCGTCAGGTGTTGCTAAGGATGAACCGTCTACTGAGTCAATCAGCTTGATATCATCCTCAAACTCGCCATCCTCATGAACACGTATCATTGAGATCCAGCCCATAGGGATTATACTCGAGGCTATCGGACGCCGTGGTCCCACAATGAAGTAGTCCTCACCTACATAGACTATCCTCACTCCATGAGTTTCAGTAACCATCTTTTCCCGATCATCAATATTCCCAAACGCATTGCTACATAGATAGACATCAACTATGGATTCAGCGTCTGCAAGATGTTTCAACATTCCATACCAGTTTTTTCCAAATTCTAATGCGCCTGCAATAGAAGACACGTAGTGACCTCCAGGGGTGGTTCCCCTGTATAATACTTGGAGATTTCATTATAAGGTAAAAATGATTCAGGGTAGATTCTCCTTTGTGGTAAGCTCATTGGCAAGATTTGCCATGACGACTGCTCGGGCCACAGACTATTTTTAGGTCTGTACAAAGGGTTCCATATGTCGCGTGATAGTGAGTACGTCCTCAAGGTTGATGGACTAAAGGCGTTTCATTCATCAAAGGATGGTCTTGTCAAGGCCGTCAATGATGTGTCGTTTGGAGTACGAAGAGGAGAGGCAGTAGGTCTGTTAGGCGAGTCAGGCGCAGGGAAGACCTCTGTTGCGCTTTCAATCATTGGAATGTTTGACCAACTCTCCAGATACTATGCTTCAACAGCAGCCAATGATGAAAATAAAAGACTCTGGTCAATGAGGGACGAAGCTCGAAAGAAGGGTCTCACTTCAGCTGAAATGGGTGTAGAGTTACCAGGTGTTGAGGGGCATATCTGGTTTAACGGTATTGATCTTATGGACCTAAGTGATGATGATATCAGGAAAATTCGAGGGAACAAAATAACCTATGTTCCCCAAGGCACATCAAAATCACTGAATCCTAGAAGAACGATTGAGTCACAAGCAGTTGAAGCACTCTGGGCACACTTTAAGGACACAATGACAGAGGATGAGGAAACCACCAAAAAAGTTCTCGAGATTCTAGATCTTGTCGAACTAGGAGATATGGCAATAAGACAAGAGATGTTTCCGTCTGACTTCAGTAGTGGAGAGGATCAACGAGTCCTGATAGCAATGGCATTAATCACAAAACCAGACCTCATAATAACTGATGAACCAACCACCGCGTTGGACGCAGCCGTACGACATAAGATACTCAATGCTATCAATCTGGCACGCAAGGAATTTGGTATGTCGGTACTGATGGTCACAAATGACGCAGGAATTGTTGCTGAAACATGTGATACAGTTGGAGTAATGTCTGCAGGTAGTCTCATGGAGTTTGGTGATGTAACAACGGTCATGAACTCACCAAAACATCCGTTCACACGTGCATTCATGATGAGCAATCCCAGTATGGCTATGCTTCGTAAACTGCGTGAGAAAGGAGCGCGACTCAAACCAATTCCAGGTCGACCACCAAGTGCCATTAATTTGCCACCGGGTTGTTCCTTTAATCCGCGATGTGAACATGCAGATTATACTTGTAGAGAAATTGTACCGGAATATCGAGAGATTGAAAATAACCACTGGGTGCTCTGTCATCATGCAGATACACTACCTGAGTTCTAGAAATTATCATTATAATTCGCTAATTATAGTGTACGAGTGATTAGGAACATACCATCACACTGTAGTATCGAGAAATGACATGGATATGCGAAAGACATGCATGATTCGACTCTCAAGCTTTTTGACTACTTTGTTATTAGCGCCTGCATTCGCGACCGTGGTTTCAATGTGCAATTTTCAAGCCGCTTAAGATAAACTCTTAATACAATTTGAAACGAACGCGCGTGTTAATCCCCCATGGCGAGTGCAGAATGTGAGAATACTGAAAATGCAATCCAAGTTCCTCGAGGTGTTTCTTGAGAGCCTCGAGAAATTCGGTGTACTCTATGCGCCCATAAAGAAGAACGATATCCTGACCTATGACCGGTTAGACAATATACAGGATGCTGTTCTCTTTGATGATACACCGATGATACCTCTGAAGAAGTTGTTTCATCCAAAGAAGTTCGACATGTTCCACTTTACAAAGGATGGATTCTTCCCTGACTATTCTGATGTAGAGAAGAGAGTCATTTTGGGAGTACATCCTTGTGAGATTCATGGAGTACTCAGACTGGATGAGGTCTTTCTTGAGGACCCAGTTGATCCATATTATTCAGAGGCAAGAAAGAACACAGCTATTATTGGTTTTTCCTGCATCCCAGATGAAACCTCTCTCTGTAAGGCAACAGGTACCGATATTGTAGAGGAGGGATTCGATCTCTTCTTTGTCAAACTGAAGGACAAGTATCTGGTCTGGATTGGATCCAGTTTAGGTTATGATATGGCCTACGCAAGAGAAGAGTTCTTTGATGAAAATGTCACAAATGATGACCTTCAAGAATACATTGACTGGCGTGAACGAAGAGATGCAAGATTCATTGCAGATTTTCCGTTCAAGAATATGCCAGACATTATGGAGCTGAGCCATGACAGTGATGTCTGGGATTACTTTGCAGAGAAGTGCCTTTCCTGTGGTCAGTGTACTATGGTCTGTCCTACCTGCAACTGCTACAATGTTGTAGATATCTTTGACGTGACGACTGAAACAACCGGTCGAAGAGAGAGATCGTGGGATAGTTGCATGTTCGTCGATTACAGCCTTGTGTCTGGAGGTCATAACTTCAGAGAGAGTCGTGAGGCGAGACTCAAATTATGGTATACGCACAAGCTGAAGTCATTCGGGGGAGAATATGGAAGACCAAGTTGCATTGGTTGTGGGAGATGCGTAGAAACTTGTCCAGTTGATATCAATGTCCTCACTGTGTCTGAGGCTCTAATTTCAGGGGAGGTGCCTAAGGAATGAGTATAGCAGATCATCTTGAGAATCCGTACTTGCCAGAACCAGCCAGAATTGTCCGAAAGAAGAAATTGACTAAAGGTCACAGATTCTTCTCTATCCGGTTTAAAGATGAAGAGCGAGCGATGTCCTTCAAATATAAACCAGGTCAATTCATGATGTTGTCAATACCAGGGGTTGGTGAAGCACCCTTCTCTATTTCTTCAACACCAAGCAGACCAGGGATATTGGAGATGGGAATACGAGAGACTGGTAGAGTAACTGAAGCCCTCTTCAAGAAGAAGGATAACGACATCATACACATTCGTGGTCCATATGGAAACGGATTCTATCTTGACCAGATGCGTCACAAGGATGTCCTGATTGTTGCTGGAGGACTCGGAGTAATACCTCTTCGGTCAATCCTCTACTATGTACTTGATAACCGTGACCAGTTCAATCGTGTATTCTTCCTATACGGAGCAGGCAGTCCTGCGGAGTTCATGTTCAAGGACGAGTTCTTCGACTTGAAAGAACGTGAGGATATAGAATGCCTATACACTGTTGACAAAGATGATACAGGTAATTGGACTGAGAATACAGGAGTTGTCACTACACTCTTTGACCAGCTTCCAGAACTCGATCCTACTCAGGTCAATGCAGTCATTTGCGGACCACCAATCATGTATCGATTTGTAATCAAGGAGCTTCTGAAACTCAAGATTCCAAAGAACCAGATTCAGATGACTTTGGAGAGGAGAATGAAATGTGGTATTGGGAAATGCGGACACTGTGTCCATGACCATCTCTACACCTGCGTGGACGGTCCGGTGTTTACGTACTTCCATGTGTCACAGATGAAGGAGCTGATCTAATGAGCAAGCAGAAGACGGCCCAAAAACCGACACTGGGAGTCTATGGATTCACAGGTTGTGCAGGTGATCAGCTAATCATCATTCACACCGAAGATGAACTCCTCAATCTGTTCAATGCAGTAGATATCAAATCCTTCGTGATGGCATCAAGTAATCCCGAAGAGGGTCCGCTTGATATTGCCCTCGTTGAGGGCAGTGTCAGTACTGAGGAGGAAAAGGAGCATATACAGGAGATACGAAAGAGAGCCAAGATACTCATCGCTCTTGGTAACTGTGCAGTGGCTGGTGGTCCACAGGCTATGTTCGCAGAACAGAGCGGATACAAAGACCGCCTGAAGCAGGTCTATGGTGATACCAAGTTCTTCATCGACCCACTTGAAGCAACTCCCATTGATGCACATGTCACAGTGGACTACTACATTCCAGGATGTCCCATAGACGCTACTCAAGCATTCTCGATACTCACCAGATTGATTCACGGAGCTGAACCCGAACCATATCCACATCCAGTCTGTCATGAGTGTAAGATGCAGGAGAATCACTGCCTCTTGTTAGATAAAAAGTTCTGTCTGGGGCCAGTCACAGCTGGAGGTTGTGGATCAGCCTGTCCGAACGTAGGAAGAGCATGTGTTGGCTGTTGGGGACCCAACCCTGATGGAAACTTCAAGGAACACTTCAAACTCTTAGAGAGCTTTGGAATGACAAAGGAAGACATTCGAAAACGAATCAGGAACTTTGGAGGTCATAAGATCCTTGAGTACATCAAGGACTTGTAGATGGAGGAATGACAATGACAAAGAAGATAATTCAAGTTGAACCACTAGCACGAGTCGAGGGACATGGGGGAATCAAGGTTGAGATTGAGAACAACAAAGTATCCAATGTTGAGATGAGAATTCTCGAGGGTCCACGACTGTTCGAGACCCTAGTCCTAGGAAAGACTCCAGAGGAAGACCTCAGTATTGTACCTAGAATCTGTGCTATCTGCAATCTCTCCCACAAGTATGCAAGTCTGAGAGCTCTTGAGAAGGCGCTGGATGTACAGATTCCAGAACAGACCAACCACTATCGACACCTCATGCATCATGGGGAGATGCTCGAGAGTCACAGTCTCCACCTCTACTTCCTTGCATTACCAGACTTTCTTGGATATGACAATGCGGTCCAGATGGTTGACAAATATGGTGAGGTTGTCACCAAGGCACTCCAACTGAAGCAGTTTGGAAACAAGGTCATGCATCTGATGGGTGGACGAATGGTCCATGGTGAGAATCCAATCATTGGTGGATTTGGAAGACTGCCTGACAAGAAGACGTTGTTGGAGATAAAGAAGGAGGCTGAGGAACTACTGCCATTTGCGATCCAGACTATCGACATCCTAGCAGGTCTTGAGGTTCCAGACCATATGGAGCGTGAAACCCAGTTCCTCTGTTGTAAGCCACCTCACGATGGATATGACTACTATGGTGATGAACTGATAACCTCAGATGGCATGGTTCATCCTGTTGAGAAGTACAAAGAGGTTATCCAGGAGCGAGTCGTGAGTCATAGCTTTGCAAAACGCAGCATGTACAAAGGTGAACCATTCTCTGTGGGAGCCCTGGCACGAGTGCTGTTAATTGGTGACCGTCTGAAGGGTAAGGCCAAAGAAGCACGCGATAAGATGTACAATGAAAGATGGCATCGCAATCCAGTGTACAACAATCATGCACAGGCCATCGAACAGGTCTTCTCTCTGGAGGGTGTCATAGAGACCATTGATCACGTCCTTGATCACGAACATCCCGAAATCGCACAGCCCAAGAGAGACTCAGGTGCAGGAACTGGCGCCGTGGAGGCTCCTAGAGGTACTCTGATTCACAGCTATGAAATCAAAGATGGACGAACAGCATCAGCGGACTTCATTACTCCTACAGCAATGTTCCTAGATGATATTGAAGCATTCATCCGTAAGAGTGCTGATGAGTTATTGTCCAAGAACCAAATGGATGGAATCGAGCTTCAGTTTGAGATAATTGCTCGAGCGTACGATCCATGCATCAGCTGTAGTGCACACATAGTTGAAGTTGAGTTCAAGTAGGGCATCACGCTCTACTTACTCCTTTCATTTTTTTTACTGAGAGGCTCTCTCTAGAACTCCAGTTAGACAGCCTATTCCTCCAGCAGCTTTTGTGAGTTCTCCAATCTCAACGGTTTCACACTTAATTCCAGTATTCTCAAAGAACTCTTGGCTCTTTGGGCAATTAGCCGCCATAAGGATATGTTTTGGTCCCAGCGTGACATAGTTCAGAGCCATACGTTTCGATTCTTCATCTTCTGGAACAAACAACACATCAAAGCCTCGTTCTTGTAACTCATTGACAGCAGTCAGGGGAGTTCTCGCCTTCATCCCAAATGCCAGATTGTGGTCAGCAAAACGAAGGATACCCATTAGGTGCATTGATCCAAGTGGTAACTCTGTCTTAATGACAGT
>JAEOST010000139.1 GCA_016840245.1 Candidatus Thorarchaeota archaeon | reverse complement strand
ATTAAAGAGCACTTATCCAAGCAACCTTTGACGCCCGTTCGTTTACACCCGTGCTGTCATCCACTACCCGATGCTAGCTCTTTCTTTCTTTCCTCACCACTTGTTTTCATGATGGAAGCAATGTTTAGAAAAGTATCATCTATCTGAAGTTCTTCGTTTCTTGCCTTAACTGTTGGAGGACCTTCTTCTACATCAACACCAGGAACATAGTTGAATACTTCATTCAGTTTGGAGTTGACAAGAGTGAATAGCTTCGATAGTGGTAATTCCATGGGACAAACATCTTGACACTGTCCACATCCAATACATGAGTCAGCGACATGTGCAAGTCTAGTTAGAGGGAATATCCCATTGGGTGGGATTTCACCCCCAACGAGGAACTCTCTATTGGCCTCAAGTAGGCATGTTTCACAATAGCAGATTGGACACACATCTCGACATCCAAAGCACTTGATGCACTTGTTGAACTCATTGGTCCAATACTTTAATCGCTCTGGAAGATCCATATCAAGTAAGGGTTTGAAATCCTGCTCCCTCCTCTCCTTAGCTCTTTGAAGCTCTATCTCGTTCTTTCCTTTTCGGGTTTCGATGCTTGACTTGCTAGGAGTTTTCACAACGATGTAACTGTTATCAATTGCCAGCTTAATCAAAGATTGCCCCTTTTTCGAGCATACCTCTACAAATGCCCCGACTTCTTCTTCCTCTGCACCCCATTTTCCAAAGGCGAGATCTGCAAATATCGGAATGTTGAATTCGCATCGTCTACAATTCTCTCGACGACCTAGCCCTTTCTTTTCGAGTTTCATCAAATCTTTCGATTTGGTGGTCCCATTTTCAAGAGTAATTGTAAGCTTGCCATCATCGATATCTTCTCGTACAACATCACTTGGATTGACCTTGAAGATCTCAGTGTACATCTTTCTCGCAATAGCTGGTGCGATAGTCCCAGTGCAATTCAGACCGATGAGGACAACATTGTCTATGTCTATCTGATTCCTCTTCTGAAGCTCAATGATTGCTCTGATATCACAGGGTTTGCCTACAATAGCGAGCTTCCTGTTGGCGGCACCATTAAGATACTCCTTCACAAATCGAGGTATGTTAGGCAAAGAGCAATGGAGTGATCCAGATGTATCATTCAATTGATCAGGATTGGTTATCAAGACCGGCAAGCCAGCAAACCTGTCACCATTTTCAGACCTTACAGTAACAATCCCATCAACGGCTCCCTTTTCTAATGCACACTTGAGTATAGAAGTGACCGCACCACCAGACTCTCCTCTCTTCAAGATATTATCGTCAGATGCCCTTGCGATATAATAATTCGAACTCATTTTACCACCTCGATATTTACAGCGCATACCTTGTATTCTGGCATCCCGCACGCAGGATCCAGTACAGGATTTGTGATTTTATTGGCACATGACTCATGAAAGTGGAAAGGAAGAAACACGAGGCCCTTTGGAACGTCATCTGTTACATGAGCTTTTGCCTCAATGGTACCACGTCTCGTACTCAATGAGATCTTGGACCCTTCCCGGATGTGTTTCGCCTCTGCATCCTTGGGATTTACCTCACAGTAATTGACTGGAACTTCCGCATTCAATATGGGAGTTCTGCGACTCATGGTGCCAGTGTGATAATGAAATATGCTTCTACCAGTTGTGAGAATCAGAGGGTATTCCTTGTCAGGAATTTCTGCGGGCGGTTTGAAGTCCACAACTTGAAGATGTCCCAACCCATCAGGTGTATTAAACTTCTGAGTGAAGAAAGTGGATGTTCCAGGATGGTCTTCAGATGGACAAGGCCACTGGATCCCACCCAAGGTGTTCTCAAGTCGCTCATAGGTCAATCCACTATATGGAGGTACAACTCTTCTAATCTCCTCAAAAATCTCGCGTGGAGAGGAAAAGTCAAACTTGTCTTTGAAACCCATCCGCTCTGCAACTTGACACACAATCCACCAGTCGGGTTTTGCCTCTCCTGGTGATTCAATCAACTTGTTGATTTTCTGTACTCGCCTATCGACATAAGCATGGATTCCTTCCCGCTCAACCCATGTACTGGCAGGTAGCACAATGTCAGCTAGTTCTGCAGTTTCTGTTGGATAGATGTCTTGAACAATCAGCAGTTCTTTTCCTTCTAATGACTCCCGCACACTATCAACATCTGGTGCAGCCATCATCGGGTTTGTTCCAATTATCCACAGATATTTTGTCTGCTGAATCATCTTAGTGTATGGCAGTCCAGGTTTCTCAGGAAGATTCTCAACGCCCCAGTGTTCTGCAAACTTCTTGTGGGGTTCAGCTTTTGTCCCCACCTTTTGGAATCCGGGATAGAACACGTTTAGGCATCCCATGTCACCGGTGCCTTCACCATTAATCTGACCACGGGTTGGACAGAGACCAGTGCCAGGTCGTCCATATTGTCCATTTATCAAAGCCAAAGTTGCGAGAGCCTTGACACCATCAGATCCAGTTGTATGTTGATTGAGTCCCTGGTTATACAGCACACAACATGTTTTGGATTTAGCAAGCATCCGAGCGGCCTTGCCTATTTTGTTGACAGACACTCCAGAGAGTTTTGACATCTCTTGGATATCTAAGGAGCTCAAGTGCTCTCGCAGTGCTTCAATTCCTGTAGTGCGAGATTCTATGAATTCCTTATCCTCGAGACCGTCCTCAAGGATGATTTTCATGAGTGAGTTGATGACGAGTACGTCTGTTCCAGCTTTCAATTGCAAGTGGACATCGCCAAGCTCTCTTGCCGTGATCGACTTTCTTGGGTCCATTACGATTATCTTTGCACCCTTTGCCTTTGCTCTCATTGCTCTCTTGGCCATGAGCGGAAACGTTTCTTTCAGATTGATACCTACAAGAAATATGCAGTCGGTCTCCTCGATGTCCATTTGGGAGATTGGCATGACTCCAGAACCAACGGTTGGACCAAGACCTGCTGCGGTGGACGAGTGACATAATCGACCACAGTACTCGACATTGTTTGTCCCCATAACTACTCGCGTAAACTTCTGTTGTACATAGGCATCTTCGTTTGTATTCTTGCCTGATGCGAGCAGGCCAAACTCGTCGGGTTCCGCCTCTTTCAACTTCAAAGTGATGAGGTCAAAGACTTCATCCCAAGTAGCCTTTACCAACTTCCCATTTTTCCGGATAAAAGGTGTCTTCAACCTATCTTCAGCATAGAGAAACTGGTAGGAATTTCTGCCCTTTGGACAGTTTCCACCTTCATTTATAGGATGCTCAATCTGTGGTTCTTGACCGATGATTTTCCCATCTTCTATCACCAAGTAGATACCACAACCGCAACTGCAATACGGACAGACTGTAGCCTTATATTCGACCATTCAAATGCCCCCAATTGGATTCGGACCAAGTTCTCTGATCTCCTTCTCATAGTCATTGACTACGTTTGCAAATTTGCCTGCTTCAGATGCTGACACCCACTCTAACCGAATACGTTCGGGAGGTATTCCTATGGTCTCGATTAGAGTCTTCAGCATCATGATCCTACGTCGGGTGTAGAGATTCCCAGATTTGTAGTGGCAGTCACCAGGATGACAACCAGCGACGAGGACACCATCAGCACCCATCATCACTGTTTTGATGATAAAAGCTGTATCTACACGACTCGAGCAGTTTACTCTGAGTGCCTTGATATTGGGTGTGTATTGGATTCGACTCGTACCTGTCAAGTCTGCACCAGCATAACTACACCAGTTACAAAGAAAAGCTATGATTCGGGGTTGAAAGTCACCATCAGACAATTAGACGCCTCCGGTTTTAAATCATAATTCAAATCATAATTCAAATCATAATTCAAAATTCAACAATAAAAACCATTCGATATACTAGTAGTGTGTCGTGAGTAGAATAGATGAGATAGAACTTGGTGAGTCCGCGTATTCAATTTCCCATCCAGTTGATAAAACTAATTTCGGGATGCGCAATGATGTAATTCCAGAACAGGTGATTCGTGATGGAAACGTATTGTGGATCGAGGAAGTCAAATTGGACCCACTTCTTCAAGAACGAGCCCGAATGTATGGAAGATTCTGATACGCTTGTTCCACTAAGAGAAAGTGGGATGGAAGGAGGTGCGACCAACGTATCCTTGCGGGGTGTGTTAGACCCGGCCCGTTCCTTTTAGTTAGTGTTGACAGTAAGAGATGGAGAGTTTGAAACACGATGATACAATATGTAGAGAATTACCAACCAAATTGGGATAATAGGGTCGAATCCAAGTAATAGGTAATGCAGTAGTATTCCGATTGTGAAGAACGCAAGAAGATTGTTAGAACCAGACCACAAAAGACCCATATTTCGATCATCAGCCCTGGATTTGTATAATTCAAGCATTGACGGAGCCATGAATGCATACCAGACTGCTAGAAATAGGAACCATGAGTCCGGATAGACCAAAAGAATCAGAAATGTCATGTCTGTGAAGTGATGAAGATAGTCCTTTTTTCCTGAAGGTGTCATTAAGAACTTTCCATAGCTCCTCAGGAAAATGAAACCACCTAGGATAATGACAATACCAATTTGGATAACGAAAGTGTCTGTCAACGGAATAAATGCCATGATGAGTTTTGTTAGACTCGTACTATGCTGTCCTACAAGTTCTTCCATTAGATTCACTTGGATTAAAGCATCGAAAGATGCTGGATAGATACTAAAATACAGAATATTGGGGAGCATGGAAATTAAGAAACCAATCAATGCGGCTGTGCATTGCTTCACAGGGAAAGTGAATTGAAAACGACCCGTCTTCGTTAGTGGAAACAGGAATGGAAAGAACAGAAGGAAGAAAGGCTTCAGAGTGATAGATACTCCGATTAACAAACCTATTAGAAGACAGCATTTCCATCCTTGCCT
>JAEOST010000014.1 GCA_016840245.1 Candidatus Thorarchaeota archaeon | reverse complement strand
GGAGAGAAGGGAAAGTATGCACTCGTTGCTCATGCAGACGAAGTTGGATTCCTAGTAAGTGGTATTGATGAAAACGGTTTCATATTGACAAAGTGGAACACTGCAGGGCATCTACCGGATTTAAGGTTGTTACCTGGACAACGAGTCTATATCATGTCAGACTCAGGTTTGATTCCAGGATGTTTTGCAGTTAAGACCGCACATATTGCAGGTCCTGAGGAAAAGAAGAAATTACCAAAGTACGAAGAGGTCTTTCTTGACGTGGGAGCAAATTCGGCAGACATGGTTGCGGAGCTTGGAATCAATATTGGAGACCCAGTCGTGTATGCTTCAACACTGGAGAAGATAGGAAAACACGTCATGGGCAAATCAATCGATGACAGAATCGGGTTGACAATGATTGTACTTCTTGCAGAAAAACTGTCGAAGTTACCTATAGATGAGCGACCCTCAGTCACCTTCATCAGTACCGTAATGGAGGAAATGGGTGCTAAGGGAGCCGCAGCAATTGCTCAGAAGTTGGATGTAGACGGAGTCATTATTGCAGAGGTGGGTTTGGCAGATGATTATCCAGGTACATCCGGAGAGGCTGGAGTATCTCTAGGTGAAGGACCTGTAGTAGTCGTTAAAGACAATCAAATCTATTATTCACATGAGCAGAATCAGAAGATATTCGAGTTGGGGAAGCAGTCCGATATCAAGATACAGAGAGCAGTCTACCATAATTATGCCACAGATGGTGCTCAGATTGCCATGCAAGGGCAGTTGGTATCTGTGGTAGCAGTACCGTGTCGCTATACGCACAGTAGTTTTGAGATGATAGATCTCAGAGACCTGGAGTCAGCTATAGACTTGATATTCAAGTACTTCACGAGATAACTACTCTAATTCTGCTACTTTCACTCTCATACTCTCTCGTGATACTATTCTTACTTTTGTACCCACAGGTATCTCTCCATCATCACAGCGAGCATCCCATATCTCCTGGCCAACTCTTACCTTTCCAGAGGTAGTAGTCACTGTTAGTATGACTTTTCCCTCCATCCCAGCCAGATCGTAGAGCTGGTAACTGCCATCTTGAAGAGCAGGATAGACAATATACCATTTTCCTGCAACAAAGATGATGGAACCAATCACTCCAACTACGATTGCTAATATGAGAAGGTCAGGTGCAAAGAAAGCAATCAATACTATTGCAATTGGTACAAGCACAAGTTCGTCAATTGTAATCAGGATGAATTTTCCTCTTGGTGAAACCATTCATAGTTCCTCGATATGTTCTTCATGTTATCATCGTCGCGAAATCGGAAAAAGCTTTGTAGATAGGATGAAGGTTAGACCAGCATCCTTTATAGAAAGAGGAGTGGCGCTCAGATTAGGAGAACCCATTGAAGACAGAGACCATCCAAGTAGCAGCAGGTGCTGCTCTATTATCCTCGTTTACATACATTCCGGTCCTAGCGAAGGAGCAACTTAATGCGGATGAGTTTCTGATAAGTCTCCTTGTTGGAGCCTTTGCTGTTGCAGCATTCCTATCAAGCTACATATTTGGACGTGCGGGTGATATGCATGGAAGAAGATCTATTCTTCGTGCAGGATTACTACTCTCCACATTGACTTTTGCTCTCTTAGTCTTTACAAATACGATTGAGATTCTATTCATTGTAAGGATACTAAATGGATTCTGTGCCGGTATATATCCTGGAGCGCTCGCCGCCTATGCGTATGACTCTAAGATGAAGATGGGCAGATTCGCCTCATTCGGTGCTCTAGGATGGGGATTTGGGACACTGTTTGCGGGTTATGCAGCATCAATCGAGATTCACCTTGCTTTCTTGGTTTCAACGGTCTTCTTGGCAATCTCATTTGCTAGTGCCATGACACTACCATCAATAGAACAGACGCATATCAAAGTCCCATGGTTTCCTATTGAAACACTGAGGAGAAATCTTCCAATTTACCTCGCGATTCTCATCAGACATAGTAGTGCCTACGCAATGTGGACACTTTGGAGTCCGTTTTTGATTACTCTCGGTGCTGATGCAGTCCAGATTGGGGTCATCCAAGCAATGAATTCCATTGCCCAGGTTGTCTTCATGATAACAATCATCGATAAGTTCGACTACAAGAAGCTTGTACAGGTCGGACTAGTAACAACGTCCATCACTTTCTCGTATTTCCTTGTCGTTGCGTTGTATCTTGATTGGATTCAAATGATACCTGCTCAAATTCTACTTGGATTCTCATGGTCTTGTCTGTATGTAGGAGCATTGAAGTTTGTGACTGAGAGAAATGAGGAAACGTCCACAGCTTCGGGACTCCTTACTTCAATGTTGAGCATAGCTGGGATCTTTGGTCCTATAATGGCAGCAGTAATACGTCTCTTCACTGCTAGCTACATTCCCATTATACTCAACGCAGTAATACTCTCACTAGTAGCCCTGGTGATTTTCATCTATAGTACAAATAGAAACAAGGAAGCAGACTCGATGTATATCGAATCTGCTGATTAAGCTCTATTTCCCTCGTTTCTTTCTGCGTTCTCTCAACGCATTAATTCTCTGTGAGTAGTCAATCTGCGAAATCCTCTCAGCAAGAATTGGAAAGAGGGCTACAAAAACTACTGCAAATCCTGTCACTACTAAAAAGTCGACAGGTAATGTCGAATATGTTCCATCAATGAACATCTCAATGAGAGAACGGTACACATTGGAAACCGGAGCATATGAATCCATGACTCCAAAAGTCAAGCCAATTAGTTGCAGAGGAGCTATCCCTCCACCAGTCATCCAATAGAAGACACTGCCAATAGCAGCTATTGGTACTATATATACTGAGTTCCTGAACAGTGAACCAAGTATTACTCCGACTGCAGCACAAGCAAATCCCAATGGAATTGTCAGGACAAGATAGGAGAGTAAATCACCTCTCGGCCAGACACCATACATGAGGAAACTCGCTCCCAGCAAGATAGGGACTGCGAGATAACTAAGAGAAACCCCACTCAACATCTTACCCATATAGATTGCACTAGGAGATTGATTTGAGAGCTTGATCTCTTCAAGGGTCTGCTGCTCAAATTCTTGAGTGACTGTTGATCCAGCAATATACATACTTGCGAACATAACGCTGTATATAGAAATCGTCCAAGCCATATACGCAAGACGGGAGTAAGTGTAATCTCGAATCGATTCGTACTCAAAGTCCACTATGGCATCCTGAGGAAGGTAAGTCTGATAGTAGATGTCTAGTTTGCGAATCACAGGCATCCGCAAGTTCTTGGTCATATCTTCGTGTGCATTGTTCACCCTGATGTGGATACTAGTCGACTCGTTTGTTGCTATGGAATTCTCAAAGCCTGATGGAATTGTGATGATGAGCATGAGATCACCGTTCTCAAAGGCAAGATCAGCAGCCTCTTCGGTCATAGGAATAAGGTTCAGAGAGGGCGGTATATCGTCGGGTTCTCCAAGAGTTTCAATCAATGCGTCCGTATAGAATCCAGGATTTGTTTCCTGCACGACTAATGCGGCATCGATACCAACTGAATAGACCCCACCCATGAGCAATGCGAATCCAGTCCAGAACATTAGGGGGGAGAGTATCACAAGCATGAGTTGGCGGGAGTTTCTTCTCCAGACCCTCATCTCCTTGATATATGTGGAACGTAGTGTTCGCAGGAACCTGTTCAAGAACGTTCAACCTCCTTGTTGGTAAGACGCACCGCAATGATTGTCCCAACTATCCAGAAGATAATCAAGAAGGCTGAGTTGAACCAGAGTCCACTCACTGTGTCAAAGAAGAACACACGATTCCACATTGTCATCCCATGTGTAACTGGTAGGAGATATGTCACATAGCGAAAGAGACCCGGCATGAGTGCAACTGGTGCAAGACCACCACTAGTGAAGAAGAATATCACAGATAGGAGGACACCGGCTAGTAATGCCTGTTCTCGTTTTCTCGCTATGATTCCGATTATCTCACCCAGGGGTACAAGACCGAGAATCGTTAGGATTAGGATTGCAAACAACACTAATGGATTTCCAGCAGGAGTGATTCCAAACGCTATAGAGATTACTGGATATGTCACCATGAGTACAACAAGTGTACGTGGAATAGCAGCAATTGTCCTTCCAAGGACCAATGTCAGCCGGGGATTGGGAGAAATCATGGCATCATAGATTGCAGTGGTTTCAAATTCTGATGCGGTCAACAGACCTTGTGCAGCTAGTGTGCAGACCACAACTGAAAGTAGTATCGCTGCACTCGCAGCATAGCCTGTATTTGAGGGAGTATCTTCCAGATTTAGGGTCTCATCCAAGGCAATCCGAGCCTCTGATTGATTGAAGTCAGGGGATAAAGCACCTTGGTTGTAGAGAAGTATAGCCGCCTCAATACGATGGACATAGTTCTTGACAATATCATCATTGATATTGTTGATGTGCATTATCACAGTGGCTTTTTGTCCAGCTGAGATATTCGCTCCAAATCCCTCTGGAATTATGATATACGCTACGAGTTGTCCATTACCTAGGAGTTCAGCAGCCTCAGTTGCATCATATCTGGTGATATTGAACCAGGTGTGGTTTGTGGTTGCCTTCATATCTTCAATCACTGATGCCATCTCATCACCAAACTGAGTCTGGTCCTCAACAACTAGACCGCATGCAAATGACTCTC
Source organism: Candidatus Thorarchaeota archaeon (assembly GCA_016840245.1). The sequence continues at coordinate 1,378 of JAEOST010000014.1, read as the reverse complement.
CTCCGCCAATCGAGCCAATGAGGATGGCATAGACCAACATGAAGACAAATGGCACAATGAATGATGGTCCCATAAATCGAGGATCACGACGTGCAAGTCGTAGATCCTTTTTGACAATAGCTCCAATTGCTCTGAGCATGATTAATCCCTCAACTTAGAACCAGTCAATGTGAGAAAGACATCACCTAGTGATGGGGTCCTCATTGAGGTCTCTCGGACTTTCAGACCTGCATCAGTCAATCGTGTAATTACAGTAGGTAGGTCTCTATGTCCCTCCTTACTCTGAATCCATACAGTAGTAACACCTTCAGAAGTTGAAACCTGATCGACCTTCATGTCTAATTTTTGTTCAAACCAGTTAGAATCTGCAGATTCATCAACACTGTCAAGATCAACCTCGATTAGGAACTCACCAACATGCTTCTGTTTTAACTCAGCAGGAGTTCCCTCAGCAACGATTCTTCCTTGGTCTATCACCACCAAACGGTCAGCAACTGCTTCTGCTTCATCCATGTAGTTGGTACAAAATATCACTGTCCAGCCTTCTTTCTTGAGCTTTCGTACTTGTTCCCAGATCAGATTGCGACTCTGAACATCAACTCCCAAAGACATCTCATCAAGGATTAGTAACTGTGAATCATGCAGGATGGCTCTGACAAGGGCAAGACGCCGCTTCATACCTCCAGAGTATGTCTTCACTAGGTCGTCCTTTCGATGAGTAAGACCTGAGAGTTCCAGCATATCATCGATACGTTTCTTCATCTCGTCCTTTGGAACTCCATAAAGATCCGCATGATACTCTAAGGTCTCGTACGCAGTCAAATCTTGATACAGAGCGGTCTCTTGGGGCATGAATCCTATCTTCTGTCTTACTGTGGTAAGATTCTCAGATACTTCAAGACCATCCACCTTGACACCTCCTGAAGTCTGTCGTAGTATACCTGTAATGAGCTTCACAACTGTGGATTTTCCAGCTCCATTTGGACCAAGGAGTCCAAGGACCTCACCACGTTTCACAGAAAATGTGAGGTCATCAATTGCTTTGATCTTATCACCATAGATATGAACAAGGTTGTCAATCTCCACCATGGCCACTGTAATCACCTTTGTAATTACAGTGTTAATCGATTGATATAGAGTTGGTGTAACTCTTGAGGTTACACAGTACGATGACGATGATGACAATACATAATCGACCATAGGACACCATATTGATTAGTGAGTTATTGTAACCTCATAAGTGACACAGCATTCATGTATTTCTGTGCTAAATAGACCATGGTGGACTAACAATGCAGGCTGACGACATCATCACTGACCTCATGCGGCTAGGACTACATCGAAATGAGGCAAAGGCGTACAAAGCTCTTGTTTCACT
>JAEOST010000138.1 GCA_016840245.1 Candidatus Thorarchaeota archaeon | reverse complement strand
GTATCTACTTACTATTGACGTTGAGCCCACCTACGGGAATACTCCCTACGAAGTATTATTCGGAAATCTATCAAATATAGGACTATTTCTTATCATTCTCGGAATACTAGGTCTATTGGTGTGTCGAGTTTATGATTGGTCAATAAGCCAAAGAACTGTATCATAGTTCTCCAAGTAGCCCCAGAGTGGTTTCATACAATTCGCTAGCAGCAGTATGTAATATCTCGGGATTATCTGAGAAGATATCCAATCTCAGTTTTGTGATCTTTTCTTTGATCTCTCCAATTACTATCACTGAGAGTGAAACCTCTACTCCTGTGAATATACCCTTACCCATGCCATAGAGAGCTCCCATGAATGTCTTCTTGTCCTTCGAAGTTTCTGAATTGAATACGTAGAGATTCTTCACACTCATCGCCTTTTGGAACATCTCAAAGATCTCAGATGGGTCTCTGGAGATCTGGTGCTCTCTACCCCATTGACGCATCCTACGTCGTTTCTGTGCAAACTCCTCACCAGTGATCTCAAGAGGTTGAATCCAATCAAAGAACGATCTCACGAAGCAATTCCCTGCTCTTGCGGAGACCCTCTCTCCTCCATTCTCATTGAATGTAACAGATGTTATCATCTCTCCCTCTATGCCCTCATTAATGGTCCTGAAACTATATTTCACGCTTGCATGGGAACCTGCATTGATTGTGTTAACTTTCTTTTCACCTTCATCAAGTTGAACTAAGCTCTCGTGAGGGAATGAGAGTAGCCTGACATCCACCTCTGTTATGGGATGATCACTTTCGTTGACAATGGTCACTTCAAATTCTAGTGTGTCCACTCCTGTTGAGTAATCATTCGTGGTGTGTACATCATTGCTCGTGCGAAGAGGAAGTATCACATCTTGCATGATGTCCTCTTGGCTCATTTCTGTAGTAAACAAATCTTCAGGTCCTAGTTCCACTTCAATTCCCGAATCATTGAGCCACTCAAGAATAAAGTCTGCAGAGGAGCGAACCATCTCGTCTGAGTCTTTACGATACGAATCAAGATTGCCACTCTGCCCTTTACCTCCCACCATAGCAATCATTGCAATAGCAAGTGCCCGAACTTTGTCACTCTCGTCATATATCGCAATATCCAGAGCATCTAGTGCATCTGGACCAAATTCCCCCAATCGACAGACTGCTAGTAATCTTGTTTCTTCGTCACCAGTGAGAGACGCATCCTTGCATGCCTGCAGTGATTCTAATTTCTCTAGGTCCTTGGCTAGTAGGTCATCTTTTGGACCCATAACCTTCCTGAGGCCCTTCTTTAGTTTCCTAAATGAATCAGTACCTGCTGATGGTGATGTGAATTTTCTTTTGCTATCTGGCACTGGAGTCCCTCTCCTTATATCATTCGAATCTCTGTATGTTTTTAATGATTACTCATGTGATTGCGACGCGGTGTCTGTATTAACAAGATTTTTAGCAGTGCCAGATTAGCTCGCAACTCACTATCAGAGCGGCGAGTGCTTCTAATGGACGAACAGGAACTCTCACTTTTCCTGAAACCAGTCATTCTCAAACCCGAGGCTGAGCATGGCTCCGAGATTACCAGACGATTTGCTATGAACAATGTAGGTCGAATGATAGCAGCAGCTATGCAGGATCGTTCAATTCGTCTCTATGATGTCCGTAACGGTGAAGAGATGCAGCGAATGCAGGATGATTTTCTATGTACATCTCTTGCCTTTAGCCCAAAAGGTGACATTGTCGCTTCTGGTGGAGTAGACCGACTAGTCAAACTCTGGGATATTAGAACAGGAACTCAGATTGCTACATTCGAGGGCCACACCTATCCAATATTGTCACTATCTTTCTCTCCTGATGGAACTTGCTTAGTTTCAGCAAGTGGTGATACGACTATGATTTCTTGGGATGTAGAAAGTCATCGGAGGTTACATCATATGAAGGGTCACTCCCTCTATGTTGTATCATGTGACTGGTCCCCAGCTGACAATCTCATTGTATCGGGCAGTGTGGATGCAACTATTGGTCTATGGGATGCAAATACTGGTGAGCTGATGAAACTGGTTGAGGAACACAGGACTGCAGTCCAATCAGTACGTTTCTCGCCTGATGGTTCAAACCTAGTATCAGGGTCATCTGACCAGACTATGAAAGTCTGGAAGGTAGGTGAAAACAATCTTGACCTTGAACACACGCTCAGGGGTCATTCAGGTGAAGTACGAGCTCTTGCCTATAGTAGTGATGGTCGATTCATCGCATCTGGCTCTGGTCAGAAGGAGATTTTTGTCTGGTCTACTGAGACCTACAATGTTGAGGGAGAGAGTCGTACTCATGCTGAGATCGATGGAATGGACTGGATTCCCAATCAGCACTCTTTTGTAACCTGCGATGGTACTGGTGCAATAATTCAATGGGATGTAGAAGAACTTGTAGAAATGCTACATCCATTTGAGGAGCTTCTCAAGGATATTCAATCCGATACCG
>JAEOST010000137.1 GCA_016840245.1 Candidatus Thorarchaeota archaeon | reverse complement strand
GGTGCGAAATTGGACCATCTATCCAGAACCAAATTATGCTGTGACAAGTGTCGGATGGTGGGATTGGATGGATGTCCTTTCTTCACCAAATGGAACAATCTTCACTCACAATTCATTCAGAATAATGAAACTCACCAACGACAATCTTGTTGAACAATTCAACAGCTCATACAGCTGGCACACAGATATTGATGACATGGTCATCACCCCAACAGGTGACTTTGTTGCACAAATTGGCATGTACCCCTACACCTTCGGCAGATTCACTTCATCAGGTGAGTGGAAGTGGAGATTAGAACCACCAAGGTACTGGGAAATGCTTGTGGGATTCAACATGAATGAATTCGACATCCTCGCTGATGACAGTCTGTACGCACTTTTTCCATTGAATATTGATGGGTATACTCTTGTTTTGGCCAAGTTTGACTCAGATGGACATCAAGTGTGGAACCGCTCATTGGACTATCCGTTTGAGTTTGGTAATCAATTTCTTGGCGGAATGGAGGTTTCATGCACTGGTAAGGTGTATATCACATCCACGTACCTAGATTACAATGATTCAGTGATTGGAACAGCTCTGACAGTATTCCAGATGGAAACCTTCACCTCACCATGTCCCACAACAACTATCTCGTCAACTACAACAGCTATCTCGTCAACCACTACAACAACTGAACCAAGTGATGGGGCTGACCAATGGATTATGACAATATTCGTGGCCTCTGTTGGAGTCGGAGTTGTACTCGTTGTCGTCATTGTGATAATTCGAAAACGCTAACTGTTGACAAATAACCACGTGACCCTCAACAGTAACTCTTAAACGGAGCACCTCTCCCGACCGGTTCAACATCGGAGAGACCTCTCCATCGGAGGACTACAGTTTGAGTCAACTTCCATACAAGACAATTCTTTGCGACGTACTTGTTGTTGGTGCTGGTGGTGCGGGCTGTCGTGCAGCCATTGAGGCATCCAGACACAACTTGGATGTTATTATGATCAGTAAGGAGCTTCTCGGTAAGGCACACACTGCCATGGCCGAGGGCGGATATAACGTATCACTGGGCAATGTTGACCCAGATGATAACCCAGAGACCCACTTCAAAGACACAATCGTGGGCGGCAACTATCTCAACAACCAGAAACTGGCTAGGATTCTTGTCGAGGACGCACCGCAATGTATCTTCGACCTTGAGGACATGGGAGCAGTCTTTGATAGGACTCCAGAGGGTAAGATTGCTCAGAGAGTTTTCGGTAAGCAGAGCTGGCGAAGGACTGCCTATGCCTCTGACCGCACTGGTTCTGAGATTATGGTGACCCTGACCGAGGCGATACGCAAGACCTCAGTACGAGTTTTTGATGAGGTCTTTGCAACCAAGCTTCTGGTCACAGATGGCAAGATTGCTGGAGCCACTGCTGTTGACTTGAAGTATGGTGATTATCTAATATTCCGAGCCAAATCAGTTGTGATGGCCACTGGTGGTGCAGGACGTATCTATAGCGTCACAAGCAACGCCCAACTCGATGTCGGTGATGGCTATGGTATGGCCTATGAAGCAGGCTGCGAGCTAATCGACATGGAGATGGTCCAGTTTCATCCGACTGGCATGGTCAAACCAGAGTCTGCCAAGGGTAGATTGGTGACAGAAGCCGTCCGGGGTGAGGGTGGAATTCTCCTTAACAACAAAGGCGAACGCTTCATGAACAAGTACTATCCTGAGGTTATGGAGCTTGCTGGACGTGATCAAGTTGCACGTTCAATTATGACTGAGGTACGAGAGGGTCGTGGCTCACCTGATGGTGGTGTCTACCTGAGTATCTCCCACCTACCAAAGTCTATCATTGAATTCAGACTGGAGAGCATGATTGAGCAGTTTGAGGATGCTGGAGTTGACATTCGAGAAGCGCCGATGCAGGTATCACCCACCGCCCATCACTTCATGGGTGGTATCAAAATTGATGAATATTCATCCACAAATATCCCTGGACTCTTTGCTTCTGGTGAATGCACTGGAGGAGTTCATGGTGGGAATAGACTTGGAGGTAATGCTCTAGCAGATACCCAAGTATATGGCGCTCTATCAGGTCGGAATGCAGCCAAGTTTGCAAAGGAAACCGATCATCTTGGCCTAGACCGAGACGTAGTTCAGAAGGAGTTCCAGAAGCTTGAGAATCTCCTTGCTCGGGCAGAGGGTATCTCTCCCGCAGATGCTAGAGAAGAACTCACTGAACTGATGTGGGACAAGGTCCAAATCTTCAGAAAAGAGGAGGATATGCAATACGCAGTAAAAGAACTCCGTAGAATCGAGAAAGATATACTACCCAAGGTTAAGGTGGACGTACAGGTCAAGAGGTTTAACCCTGGCTGGCATCAAGCCTTGGAGTTTGAGGGTATGGTCCTTACAGCTCGAATGGTGGCTGAATCTGCTGTTTTGCGAAAGGGAAGTAGGGGTGCTCACTACCGAGTAGATGCTGACCCCAATGATAAGGGCTATTACAATATTGTAATTCGCAAGGGTAAGGACGGGAAGATGGAACTGAGAAAGGAGGACGTGGTGGTCACAGATATTCCACTACCGTAGGAGGCTATAATGATGACAAAGACAATCAAAGCAAGCGTCTATCGATATAATCCAGACCTCGATGATGCTCCATATTACCAGGATTTCGATGTTGAGTACGAGCTTGGTATGACCGTACTAGATGTACTACTCTACATACAGGATAAGTTTGATTCAAGCCTTGCATTCCGCTGGGAGTGCCGTGGTGGTCAGTGTGGCTCCTGTGCAGTAAAGGTAAACACTATTGCCAGAATTGCATGCAGGACTAAGGTTGAACCGGATGAACCGCTGGTTCTAGAGCCTCTGGATAAGATGCCAGTCATAAAAGATCTGGTTGTTGACATGGCTCAGACAACCTACCGTATCAGACGTATCAGACCCTATGTGGCTCGTGACAAACCTGCTCAGCATCCTGAGATAATTCATGCTGAAGAGATTGAGAAGCTGCGTGAGATTCGCAAGTGCATCGAGTGCAGTGCCTGTCTATCCAACTGTCCTATCGTTCACGAAACTTGGGAGTACCCCGGTCCAATGATTATCCGTCAACTTGCACGACTGGAGCTTGATCCCCGAGATGTGGAAGATCGTGTCGCCATGGCGATGAACGAATCAGTTTATTCGTGTACCACGTGCAAGATGTGCGAGGATATCTGTCCTAAGAGCATCAAGATACCAGCTTTAGCGGTAGAACTTCTACGTGCAAAGGCAGTTGAGTCTGGATATGCACTGGCTGAGGGACAACAAGGATTCATTGATTCAGTTCTTGAAACTGGTCGTGCCGTTCCTGAGAAAGATACACCTCTCCTCAAAGAAATCGATACAGAGGAATTCTTGGTGGACAATCCACGTGGTCGTGTTGGTTTCTTTACTGGTTGTCTTATCGACTACAGGATGCAGAGTACAGGTAAGGCATTGATTGATGTTCTCAACCGTAACAATGTAGATGTTATTGTTCCCAAGGAACAGTGGTGTTGTGCTAGTCCTGCTTTCAGAACTGGTGATCTCAAGACTGCAAATGCTGCAGTGGAACGAGTGACTGAGATATTCGAAACTGCCATGGAGAAATTCAACTTTGATACTGTTGTAGTGGCCTGTGCAGGTTGCGGCAAGACTCTGAGAGAGGACCACCGTCCTTACATTCAGGATAAACGCGGAGACCCACCAAAGTTCAAGGTCTATGATATGGCCGAGTATATGCTCGATGTGATTGGTAAGGATAACATTGTACCACCAAAGGGTGAAATTAAGCTAAAAATCACCTATCACGAACCCTGTCATCTCGGTAGAGGACAGGGGGTTGTTGACCAACCAATCGAACTACTCAAGATGATTCCTGGTGTTGAGTACATTGACGATCCATACAAGAACCGCTGTTGTGGTGCTGGTGGTGGAGTTCGTGCTGGTCAACGTGAGTTATCACAGAAGATTGCACTCACCAAGAAGGAGTACATCGAAGAAACAGGTGCTGACATGGTCACAACCGAGTGTCCATTCTGTACTATTCAAATCAATGACATGATGAAGGGAACTGAAACCCAGGTGCGCTATATCCCAGACCTATTGGCTGAGTCCTACAGACTTGGTGATGAAAAGTAATCTACTAAGAGAGGAGTGAATCCTCTCTTTTCACTTCTTTTTGCAGACCTTGTTCGACATTCTAAAATAGTCGTTGTGGGTATTAGATATCGCTGGCGCGTGGAATGGCTACAATTCTCATGAAACTCTCAGAGGGAAGAGCTGCAGGTCAATACAACCGCTGGATCAGTCTTCTAACACTCTGGCAGGATAGATCTATGAGGGACTACATCCTACGTAATCTCCTTCCACCACGAGGCAGAGTCCTCGATATTGGGTGTGGAACAGGAAATCTCCTAATTGAGGCAGGTCGAAGGGGAATCAAGGGAGTTGGCATTGACATGAATGAGTCAATGCTCTCTATTGCCCAGCAAGAGAGTGCTAAGAGGAATCTTGGTCGCAGAGTGAAGTTCATAGTAGGAGATGCATTAAACCTGGATATTTCCGAGGAACCCTTTGATCTTGTCGTCAGTACCCTGATGATTAGTGAGTTACAGCCTGCTGAACTCAATGAATTTGTTGCTAGTGCGGCTAAGTTCGTTAGACCTGGTGGTGTTTTAGCTATCGGGGGTGAAGCTAGAACTCGTGGTGCATTCTTTGGCAGGATAGTTTCAACCATCCGAAGAATCAGCTATTGGATTGTTAGTAGAGTGACAGAACTAGGTCCTCATCCATATCACAGAGTTCCAGCAACGATGAAGGCCGCAGGATTAAATCCAAAGTACAAGATCCTGTTCCTGAAGGGCTTACTGACACTATATGTTGCGGAGGCGAATTGAGTGAAGAAGGGTCTGAAGTATTACCTATGTATTCTAGGCAGTGAACTGATGTGGCCAAGACTTGCACTGAGATGGAAACAGGGGCTCTATTCATTCAATGGTGCCGATTCTGACTCACCAGTATTAGTCACTGTAGACTATTATCTCACAGTTCACAGAGTCATCGATTCAATTGTCAAACAAGACCTCAAGTGTCATCTTCTTGTTGTCAATGGTCGGGGAATCAACGTATGGTGTGGAAGTAGAGGAGGTCATGTGACCACAGACTCTGTTCTTGATGCATTAGAGGAATTTGACGTAGAGAACACGGTCTCTCACAAACGCCTCATTCTTCCCCAACTCATTGCCAGTTCAGTTTCAAAGTTGGTGCTATCAGAACATGGGTGGAGAGCTGAGTTTGGTCCAGTAGAGATCGATGATGTTGGCGAGTTCATTGCCAATGATCACAAGAAGACCACAGAGCAGAACCTTGTCACCTTCAACCTACATCACCGACTTGAGGAGAACATTGGACACTTGATGTTTGAGACCGTGCTGTTTCTGATGATGACCGCCATATTTTGGCTCCTCAGTTTCATAGGCGGTCTCTTTCTGTCGTGGTATTCTTATTGGGCCCCAAATCTAGTCCTCATCATAATAGGTGCCTACATACTAGGGACTTTCATGGCAGTCACGGATTCAATCATGCCAACTACATCCGGATTGGTGAGGGGGATTATTACTGGAGTTCTTGCTCTAGTCATATGGAAGGGATTTCTGTTACTGGTATTCTTGACACCACTTGTATGTCTGGACGCAGCTGGTTTGACCATACTGGGCATCTCGATGTTTGTTGGATTCAATTGGGGAGGTGCTACACCATATCTGAGTGAGAGTCAGATGGTGCGTGACATCATAGCAGGACTAATGGGACTTGTACTGCTGTTTGCCTTAGGTTACTACTTTCCAGGAGGGATATTCTGAGATGATAATCTATGACTACGAGGCATGTACAGGTTGTGAGGACTGTTGGAAGGTCTGTCCCAGAGGAGTCTGGCGAATAAACGTTAAGACGAGAAAGGCAGAATTAGAACATCCCAAACAATGTATCGATTGCACTGCCTGTGAGTTTCAATGTCCTCCCCGTGCTATCAGAATAGAACGAACGTTGATTCCCAAAGATTCAGTTACAATGAGAGAATAGTCTTGTTTAGCGGATTGTCCATTTCTTTCCCCATTCTCTAATTAAATCAAGCACTGGCCTCAGATCCATACCCATCTCAGTAAGTGAGTACTCTACGCGGGGTGGTATCTCCGCAAATGCCTCCCTCTTGACAACTCCGAATTCAACTAGTTCTTTCAGTCTCTCTGTGATTGTTTTTGTACTCCCTTTCACTTCCTCTACTATCTTGTTGAACCTTACAACTCCATGTCTGTTCAAGATACGTAGAATTGGTAATGTATACCGCTTACTGAAGAGTGACAAGACGCGTCTGTAAAGACAATTCTCATCACAATACTCCTGTAACCCCTCATGACATGGCTTCTTCTCATCCGTTCCTGAACTCATCATATTTTAGACCGCCATTGCTTTACCTAAGGAAAGTGACTTCACTGCCTTCCTCTTGTCAACTTAAATACTTTAGAAAAGGAACTATTGGATGTGATATAAATGAGTACCGTACACAGACATCAATCAAATATCAGTTATCGAATAATGGCTGCATACCTGAAGTTCAGAGAACGATTCAGAAGACCTGAAGAGACCCTGCTGAAACTAGGAATTGGTGAAGGCCACAAGATATTGGACTTTGGATGTGGTATAGGAAGCTATGCAATACCTGCAGCACGACTTGTTGGCAGTACAGGATGGGTATATGCATTGGACATCCACCCAGTTGCAGTTGAACGTGTTCAGAAACGAGCAGAGAAAGAGGGTCTGGCGAATGTGAGTACAATCCAATCAGGTCAGGAGACCGGTCTCTCCGATGAGACTATGGACTATGTCTTACTGATTGATGTATTCACTTGGGTCAGTAACAAAGATGAATTACTGAGGGAACTACATAGAGTCTTGAAGGACTCTGGTACGTTTGCAGTATTGATTGATCATGTAGACCCTGTCAACTTCATAGAGGCAATTGAACAGAATGGACTGTTCTCTATCATAACCCAGGATGAAAACTTCTTCACTCTGCGTAAGAAATGATTCTGAATTATCTGTCCTTGAGATATTGCCTGAGCATTCGATGAACCTGCAGAGCTGCTACTGGTTCTGATACTAATTTCATATCAACCAGTGACCAAATTGACTGAGTGAAGATAATTACATGAGATGCTCCAGAGGCGCCATTGATTGTAGACATGGCATATTGGGATGCTCTCACAAGTGGCCATCCCTTCTTCTTGATGCTCGGAATTGACTCCTCGAAGACTGCAGACTTCAAGTCCATCATCTTTCCGTAGTACTCCGCTGCATTTTCTTGGAGCCACGTTCTGAGCTTCTTTGAGTGGGGTAGTCCCACCTTTCTTGGATGTTCATCCCAATCCATTCCAGATGGCTTCTTCAGGAGGCTCACAATCCCCAACTGCGTCTTAGTCATCGTCTTAGAACCTATGTTCTTCTCAAGATGTTTCAATAGCCAATCTACTGTTGTAGAGCTAACCAACCCTAATGATGCAGCCTCAGCTATCCGATGAGCAAAGATTCCATTATGACCGAGCATTCCGTACTCAACAGCAGCAGTTGCAAACAAACTCGCATGTTCGGAAACATCAGTGGGCTTCGCCATTTTTCTAAAGTCCTCTTCAGCAACCATGCCATCTGGTTTCTTCGAGGGTACTTTCCTGGTAAGATATTCAGTGAGATGCCAGAGAGCTCCCTTATGGGGAAGCTTGAACTTGGAGTTTGGGAGTTCGAGAAGCAGGGAAATTGGCATGATGAAGGCATGACCTAAATTGTCTGGATTCTCTGCAGCCAGTGATGCTGTTCTTCGAATCAGTCTGATTGGCTCGTCCTTATCCGCAAGAATCACTGACTCCTTGAATGCACCACTGTGGCTCTGTTCTCTAACAGCCTGTGCGTATGCATGAACTATGTTATCCAATGACTCCACTCTGGAGTCTATATTATACCTTGGCCCCCGTTCAGGACGCCAGTGGTCCACTGCAGCTAGATATCGGGCAAGTCGTTGGATGAGTGCAAGTTGAAGAAGTTCTTTGAGTTCATCTGGGACGTTGATGGGAGCTTGATCTGGGTCGTCTGGAAGTATTTCGGAGTTGGGACCTACTGCCTCTATCATCTTGCGAATTGAGTGAGTAGCAATTGTGGAGTGAGGAGTGTCGAATTCTGTCTGTTCGTGCCAAGAGGCTGCATGCATCATAATGGCCCAGATTGCTGAGGGTTGAGCTGTACCAATCATCTCGGTGACAAGATTAGCTGCAGCCTTTTCATCTGCCTTCAGACATGCTTGGAAGAGATTTGTTCCCATTGATTCCACACTCTATGACACTCAAGAATGTGTACTAGGACATTTATCTCTTGAGAATCGAATGTTTTCCTTTGCTGTAAAATCTGATACCCTCTCTAAATGAGGGTGAACAGCAGCTACAAGAAACCTCGACAAACCTGGACACTTCTTAGATGAACATCGAAGCAAAGACTCTTCTTGGGGTGTGTAAATGCTTCTAAGAAGGACTAGTAACCGTAGAATACGTCCTCGACGAGAGCCAAGTCAAGGAATCTTTCTACCGTCACCGTCAGTTTACCGGGGACGTTAAATCGCCTGTGGAGAGGTCATAAGACGGTACAGATTCTTCGGGGTCGTAACGCCGCCTCGAAGAAGCAGGAACCGAACAACATCCTGGACTCAATGTCTAGGATTGTATAGGTTTCGGAAAACGGCATACCGGGGAACCTCTTCCAGGTATTCCTTGTAAGAGTCCCCAAACCGTTTCAAGCACTCGTTCTCCTCTGCAATAACACCTGCATGCTCAAGTCCAAATGCAATAATCCTGATTAACAACAAAACCCATGAACTCAATGCAATACTCAGACCAATTCCTAAGATAAATAGCATGACTAACTGGGGATGTCTTGAGAACTTGTATAGTCCAATTGCAACAGGTTTGTCTAGTGGTGTGTTTGCAAAATTACGAATAGATACAACTAATCCTAGCAGACCAATGACGTACACAACTAGTCCAACAAGAAACTCAATTGAGTCGATCTTAATCGGTGTCAGTGCAACCATGATAAGATAGACCAATGCAAACATCTTACCTGATGCAAACAAAATTCGATGTTTCTTTGGCCAACTGGAACGGTCAAACTCAAACAGTCTTTCTCTCACATCTTTTGGGACAATCAGCAAAGACAATCCTTGGATAGCATACCAAAAACAGAGCAGAATCCAACCATTCAACAATCCTAGTACAAGTGTGGGAAAGAGCTCCATCTCCATTTACTTCTCACCACATTCAATATGTGAAAAGTTAGAGGCATCTAACATTTATATATTGTTTGCCAGAATGAGTTGAAACCACCTATGTCTCACAGAAATTACATTGTTCACGATACAATGAATGACTCTTTGCACATAGTGCAAGTTATGGTCTCACCCTTCACTGCAATACGTTCCAGTACTGTTCGGCAATATGGACAGGCTGCAATGGTCTTTGGTGCAGGTCCAGTACCTGTACCCAGAATGAAGTCGCCGGAGTCATGATCAATCCTACCAGAGAGTTCTCGTCCATCGAGAAGGTCGTTAAGAATCCGGGAGACGTTGATTGCATCTACTCCTGACTCTTGAGCAATCTTCTCTATTGATATTCGTCGCATAGATTGTATAGTCTTCTTGACTGCTGTCACCGGATCGGTGGCTATGGACTTTGATGGAGGAGGTGCTTCTAATGATGCACGTGCAGCAACTAGGCCCGAAGTTTCACCGCCTGCTAAATCAAGCTCACCTTTCAGTTTAGCAAGCCTGCTGTTATACTCGTCCTCTGATACTAGCCCTCGCATATAGTCAAGATCTAAATCCTTGATAGCGGCTTCGATTGATTCTGCATCTCTATGATTTTCCGTCAACTCGCATTGGTCCTCCGGGTTGATTGAATTGAACAGGCATTTGCTGCTGTCAATATAAGAAGAATGTTGGCGTGAATGCAATTTACTATTGGTAGTAATCATTCAATTCGTAGTAAACATTTAAAGAATTCATAATGCCTATTGGAATCAAAACGGATACCATAACGCTTTTTCACCGCTGCAATAATGTATCCTCGTTAAGATTCATTATATACTAACTTGAAACAGACTATAGTAGGTGTAATAACTTTGAAGAACAGAACGAAACTGTTGCTTGGAACTATCCTTCTAACCTTCATGCTAGGACCAGCGGTTGTAGATGTCTACGCCCAAGGTATGATGCCAGGTCCTCATGGTCCCCACGATCCAGGAAAGGTGCCAAACTTACCTGATGACGCACCAACTGGTACTGTGTGGATAAACACAGATATCATTACAATAATGGCCAACGACGAATTTCCATCATTTCATTTCTGGTACACTGCCGATGAGAATGGAACCAATGCCAAGTTCATGCTCTCATATGTCAGCATTGCTGAGTTTGAAGACTTGAATGCTGATAGTGCCTTCCAGGAGAATGAAACACTGAATTTCGCTCCACTTGCTGCCTATGATTGGGTCTTACAGACTGGTTCCATCCAAGAAGATGGAGTCACTACAGAGGTCTGGTTAAAGTACACAAAGGGTGGTGCTCGTGCAGGTGGTATGATGCCTGGTTTTGAACCCGCCATGGATGGCCCCGGTTCAGTATTTGAATATGAAGATGTTAGTATTCAGATATTTGCACACATCTACCTCTATGACTATGAGGGCAATGTGACCGATGACCATGGTGTCAAGGCTAACTACACAGTTGCTGGTGGAATGGAGCTCAAGATGGACATTTTGATTGGTAACTTTCCATTCAGTACAGAAACCTCAGGCGTTGCTCTTGAAACACGACTTAGTGAGAATGTCGCTCAGAGAGATCGAAACCAGAACCGTCATAGATACGTCATTCGTGAACAATCACGCAATACGACTTGTGACTCTACCAATCCTGATCCCGCAATTTCACACAACGAGATTCGTTTTGAGAACCGTGAAGAGTATAACGTTCAGCAGATAGACCTCATCAACTATGAGTCCGATCTTACTGAAGGTTTCTTCAGCTGGGTAGATAAAGCTGTTATCACATGGCCTGGAGGCGAAAGTGAGGCTGTAGATGTGACAGCATCCTACATTCCTACAATGCAAGGACTGTCTCTTTATCTTGCTTATCCAAACTTTGACAATGGATCAATCCTCCACGACCCATCAATTGGTCTTGTCGAAGATTCCGCGCCATTCCTCCCACCTGAAACACCAACAGACCTTTACCTTGTTGCCGGTATTGGAGCTGTTGCAATAATCGTGGTAGCTCTTGTGGTAATCCGCAAGAGATAGTTCGTCCTCCCTGGTAGTGGATAATTTCCACTACCACCCTCTTTATTTTAGCATTGTTTATCAATCAATCAAGTTAAACACAGAATGTGGTTCGGAAGTGCAGTATCAGGTGAAACGATTTCTCATATTAATCATAATCAGTTCATTCATCTTTCCACTCTTTATACCAACTATGACTCTGGCGCAGATTGAATCTCCTGTGGACGTTGTAATGGATCCCGTTGAGATAACCACAGTAATGTATGAGAATGGGACGACTGCAGTCCATATCGATGCACTTGCACATAATATGGGCTCTTCGCCAATCTCTAATCTCGTTTTTAACATAGAGTCGCTGGAAATCGAGATAATCGAGATACTAGTCGATGGAGAATCTACGACTGCAGTTACGATGAAAGACGACCGTTATACTGTTGTTTCTGTCTTACTTCTACAGGAGCTAGATGTGAACGCATCTATCCAAGTCCATTTTGAACTCGCAGCTACTGATTTACAGTCTAACACTATTCTAGAAGAGCGTGGTACATACTATAATTCTGATTTCCTCTTCTATGTTCGACCTATCAATGACCTTCGAAATCTTACAGTGAGAGTCATTCTCCCACAACATGCCACACTCTCTCGAGACTCAGTGGGTCCAGTTTATCCTGATCCTGATACCAACTCCACCGATGGATTCTCACTCATCTTTTCCTGGGAGATACCTGTTCTCAGAGTTGGCCAAGAAAAGGTCTTCATAGTGAAATATCGAACTCCTAATACTGCTCCTGCTCAATCTGATATTGTTTATACGTTGCAGCTAGCAAGCATTTTGCTTGGAATCATTCTGGGAATTATTCTTACCTTAGTAGGACCAAGATTCATCACACGCGTTAGAAATTTGGGCTCAGTGAGGGTTGTAGGCATCACCAGTGAGGAGGATGAGGTTCTAGATGTTCTCCGGCAGAAGGGTGGCTCTTGCTCTCAGAAGGACCTTTACGTAGAGCTCGATATGTCTCAGTCCAAAGTAAGTATCATCTTGACCAATCTAGAGGAACGTGGTCTTGTCAAACGATTCCGTGAAGGTAGAGAGAACGTTGTGCATATCTTAGATGAATGATAATCAACTCTGGACGTCTTTCATCCAATCTCTAACTTTCTTCCGGCTGGCAAGTCGTCAAGAAGCAAACCGTCCGCTTCAGCAGCCGCAATCGCCTTCTTTGCCTTAGTTCCTCCGATATTCTCCAAAGCTCCAGCTGCGGTCTGTCGTACGAACATAGATTCGTCCCTTAATGCCTCTATGAGGGGGTCAATTGCTTTCTTATCCTTACGTTCTCCAAGCTGTGCAGCTGCATGAATACGAACCATATACCTTACGTTCTTGAGTGCCTCAATAAGGTATCCAGTTGCCTTTGGATCTTCAATCATCCCCAGCCTGTCTATGACGCCCAAGAGTAGCTGCTCATCATCGCTCTCCAATTCTTTGGCCAATTCTTTGATCTCAGCTGACTCTTTGGTCTTTACGGGTTTCTTCTTCTTTGCAGCAGGCTTCTTTCCAGTCTTGGCAACTACCTTCTTCTTTGCAGGTTTCTTCTTCTCAGCAGCTTTCTTGGTAGCTGGTTTCTTTGGCTTTGCTTCCTTTTTTGCCTTAGTTGTCTTCTTTGCTGGGGTTTTAGTCTTAGTTGGTTTCTTTTTAGCGGCAGGCTTCTTTTTGGCGGCCTTAGTTTCCTTCTTCTTGGTACTTGTCTTTGTCTTCTTTGACTTACCGGACATCTCAGGGCCTCCTCAAATCAGCGAAATAGTGCATGTAACAGAAAACACTAGGTCATATAAAAAGTACGAGAGGTGCAGTCAGAACACAAACGCCTTAACTTATCCCAAGATGAGAAAATTGAGGATGGTCACAAATTGCATGAATTCTCTGCTGCATGTTCGATAGTTGATGCCGCAGTGGCTGCTGCTGAGAAACATGGTGCCACGAAGGTCACAGCTGTAAATGTTGAGATTGGACAGTTCACGTTCCTAGTTCCGGAACAACTTGAATTCAACTTCGAGATTGCTACTAAGAAGACCATCATAGAGGGTGCTAAATTGGTAATCTCGTTGATTCCGGGTATGATAAAGTGTCATGACTGTGGACATGAGGGCGAGGCTCAAACTATCCCTGGTATATCAAGTCAGATCGCTATGTTTGCACCCATGCAGTGCTCGAAGTGTGAGAGCAGTGATACAGAGATTATTGGTGGGAAGGAGTTTATCATATCCAATATCGAAGCCGAGATAGCTAAGTAATCAAACGGTGTATCCTCTATCACCAGGAACAACTGCAAGTAATTCAGTTTTAGAGCAGGGTTGCGTTCAAGACACCATCTTGACCAGGTCGACTAGTGACAACTGCACGACCCTTCGAGGTCTTGATGATTGTACCCTTAGTGATGACCTTTCTGCGCTGGTAGTCCATGTTCGCCTTGTTCTCTTCCACATCTAGTAGTTCGGCACGAGAAGTTTCGTTCTTCTTTGGATCTGTCAAATTGACGATATTAATCCTCAGAGCTGGCATCTTATCCCTAGAACTTTTACTGTCGACTACTCGGCGCTTTGTTTCTCCCATGAGTGTTTCAGTAGGAGTGCGGCCCATCTCATGCTTTCTCTTACTGCGGAACCGCCTCAAGCGAGCGCCTGTTGATTTCCTGCCAGATCTTCTATGCCAAATACCCATTTCTGACTACCTCTTGTAAGGTCAATGACGCACTCTGTAGAGTTGTTTTAAGCGTTTTGTAATGTCCCAACTTCCAACGTACAAATCGACCTGTTCAAATACTACGTCATAGGTTTCCTAACCACCTATTTCGAGGTGTTTCAATGTCCAGAATTGAGTCAGCCCATGGTGGCGGCGGAAAGATTATGCAGCGTCTGCTGGAACAGGTCATAATCCCATCCTTTAGTCATCGAAAATTAGGAGCGATTGGTCTCGATGAGATGGATGATGGTGCAACCTTTCAGATTGATGACACGAAACTGATAGTCTGTACCGATGCACACACAGTGCAACCATTATTCTTTCCAGGTGGAAATATCGGAACGCTGACTGCATGCGGCACAATAAATGACCTTGCAGTCATGGGTGCTGAACCCATAGCTATGACAAACACAGTTATTGTTGAAGAGGGCTTTGAGATTGAAACACTCAAGACCATACTTGAATCTCTTGACAGCATTATCAAACCACTTGGAGTTGCCATGATAGCTGGTGATACAAAGGTGATGCCTCCAGGAACTCTTGATGGTCTTGTAATGTCCACAACTGGAATAGGGCGCGTTTACTTGGACTTGCCCATTCATGATGCTGGTGCACAACCAGATGATGTCATTATTTCAACTGGACCAATTGGAGACCATGGCACATCTCTTCTTGCACATCGTGAGGGTTTCGAATTCAAGACCGATTTAGCCAGTGATGTTGCACCACTCTGGGAACCTATTCGCAAATGTCTCGATGTTGGAGGTGTTCATGCAATGAAGGATCCCACACGTGGTGGGACAGCTGTAGCTCTCAATGAGATTGCATCCAAATCTGGAGTTGAGATTGAGCTACAAGAGGAAATTATCCCAATTCGTAAAGAAGTAAGGTCTCTCTGTAGTATTCTTGGCTTAGATCCACTCCATATGAGCTGTGAGGGGACTGCTATCATGGCAGTTGACTCTTCAAAGACAGACGAAATTTTAAGCGAACTCAAGAAACATGCCATAACAAAAGATGCTCAGGTTATTGGGAATGTCCAATCTGGTACAGCAAGAGTACTGATGAAAACTGCAATTGGTGGACGAAAAATTATCCAAATTCCCTATGGAGAACCTGTTCCTAGAGTCTGTTGATTGGTACCCACTTATTCAATCCTAATGGCACTAAATTAGAGTCGTCTGACCATCATCCTCAGCAGCCCTCTGATCCTCAAGGATCTTCTTCATCTTGTGTTTAAGCTGGGCCTTTAACTTAATTCTATCACGGTCAAGACCGAAGTAGTCGGCAAACAATGGAGTTGTTTCAAGAAGCTTACTTCTTCCCTCTGGCGTCCCTACAATGAACTTCTTGTCGAGAAGTTCTTTCACGTGATCATAAACATGTGTTCCTCTCTGAGCCACAAGTTCAGACTGGACGATGGGTTGTTTTAATGCAATGAACACAAGAGTCTGAAGCGTTGCAAATGATAGAAGACCACCCGGAATAAGTCTGCCAACCTGCGGCGTAAGTTCAGGTTTCAGTTGGAGTACATACCGTTCTCTTGGAAGGGCCACAACCTCAAGGGCGCCCTTTCTTTTATGATATGCAAAAGCGAGATCCTGAAGTAGTTTCTGTGTTGTAGACTCAGCCTTGCCCAAAAGACTTGCTAACTCCTCCAATGTCATTGGTCTGCCTGTGACATATAGGGCTGCTTCGATTATGACAAGATCATCATCCACTTTTCCTCACCTATGTCTTCAATCGGGTCTGCACTTCAACCAACCGCTCATCAGTATCTTCGGGCGGACTCATGAGTTTTACCCAGATTACTGAATCATCATCCATCCATATGTCAACATAACCTCTGGCAAATAAGTGAAGTAGGGCGAAGAACACACGAACTATCTCCTTGCGGGAGGTATTCATTAACACATCTACAAAACGTGACACACTATTAATTTCCATAATGCCCCCGAGGTCCGCATAGACCTCTGCAATGGTTTCCTCAACATTTGACTGGTCAATCTCAATAGTCATGCCAACAGCATCTACATCTAACCTGCCTCTCCTACGACTAGGTACTGGACGACTTCTCACCCCCTTGGTAAGCACGCGATCCATGGCAACCAGCAGTTCCTCAAGTGTCACACGTCTGTTACTAAGTCTGAATGGCGGACGAATCAAGGGAATGATTAATTCATCCTCATCTTCTAATACTTCTGGGGACAGAAATCCGAGCTCGACCAGTTCTCTGGTCTTCTTCATGAATATTACAGAGGCAGAATATAGTGCACTGCCAGAAACTCTGAAGTCTATATCTCCAAGCAGTTTCATCTCTCGAAGGAATGAAGCAATCAGTTTTCCCACATCAACGTTCCAGGGTTCGATTTTGTCTAGTTGTAGGACATCTGTGAGTAGGATAAACGGAGGTACTGTCCAGAAGGGATGATCATCATCACTATTCATGCCTCCGTAGACACCTCCTCTAAATCAACCGAAACAATCCTTGATATACCGTCTTGATTAGACACGCCAATTAATAGGTCCGCCTTACGAAGTGTAGTATTTCTCAGTGAAACTACAATGAACTGCGAAGACTTTGCCATCTCAGAAATTAATAGGGCAACATTATGGGCGTTGACATCATCCAATGCTGCATCAATCTCATCAAAGACGTAGAAGCTTGCAGGATTGTACATTTGAATAGCAAAGATGAGTGCAAGTCCAGTGAGAGTCTTCTCACCACCACTCATAGCATCCAGCGTGACAAGATCCTTACCTCGGGGCTTTGAGCGGACAGTTATCCCTCCCATTAGTGGATGCTCTGGATTTTCAAGCATTAGACTCCCCTCTCCTCCAGGGGAGAGCTTGCCAAAGACCTTGGAAAAGTTATCTGCAATCTCGTTATACACTTGCAGAAACTTCTGAGTCTTCTCAGCCTCAATCTCTTCCATGAAGGCTAGAATCTCCTTGTGTTCCTCTTCTAGCCTTGTTTTCTTCTCTACTATCTCATCGTATTTTTCTCTCTCGATAGTGTAATCAGTAAGGGACTTCAGGTTGACTGGACCCATTGCTTCCAGTTCACGTTCGAGTTCCCGGGTCTTTTCACCCAAATCCTCAATCTCTCGATAAGTGAGTTCTGGCTTCTTAGCCCGTTTCTCAAGCTCATCATCTATCTGGGTCATGCTGCCAAGCTCGGCAGAGATTGCCACCATGTCGGTCTCAAGTCGTGACTGCTCAGTCTGTAGACGATAAACCGCCTTTTCGTTCTGGGTCTGTGCTTCACGTATCTCTTCGTGTCTAGCCCTCAGATTTCTGAGATCTT
Source organism: Candidatus Thorarchaeota archaeon (assembly GCA_016840245.1). The sequence goes on along the minus strand of JAEOST010000137.1, from coordinate 3,057 downwards.
CTTTAAGTTGCAATTGCCGGACTCTTTTGTCCTTTACAGCATCATCAATACGTTCTCTCTCAGTCTTCAGTTTCTGAAACTCACTGTCTCTCTCAGCTGTGTCAAGTTCAAGTCGTCTCACACTCTCTTCAAGCCCTGGTAGGGTATCCTTGAGGTCTTGTAGATGTGTCTGAAGTTCAGTGGCCTTCGGACTTAGCCTCTCGTCAACCGCTACTCTATATCCAGTTACTTTGTTACTGAGGTCTTCCCGTTCTTGTCTGTTGACTTCAAGAATCTCCTTTAGGTCCTTAATCTCTTGATTAATGTCAGATACACCTGACTTGACAAGAACTTCATTGGCCTCGTCTCTTTGAGTCCTGACTCTCTCCCTATGTTCACTAAGTTCAGTATCTCTGATTCTCAGTTCTTCAATCTGACTTTCAAGAGCGTCTATGGTCGCCTTTGCAGTGGTTATCTTTTCCCCGAGTATTTCTGCTCTCGTTTCTTTCTCAGCCTGACGTTCCTCGAGTGCACTTAATTCTAATTTCTCTCTGTACATCTTGTTCGATATATCTTGAAGATCAGCCTCAAGTGTATCTCTCTGTTGTTTAAGCTCATGTTGTTGTGATCTAAGATCCGTGAGTATCTTCTCAAGACCCTCAAGTCGTTTTGCTACTTCAGGAGTCTTGTCTTCAAGCTGAAGGGATAGCCCTGATGAACCTCTTTGATGATAGCCCCCCGTAATTAGCCCTGATCTCTCTACAAGGTCACCCTCCAGTGATACCACACGTTTTCCCTTGAAACCCAGCCGCTTGGCAGTCTCAAAGTCTTCTGCTACTATTGTATCAGAAAATACAAACTCAAAGGCTGGAAGGTATTTCTGATCAAAATCTACTAGATCTATCGCGAAGCCAATAATTGTTCCATCACTTGGAAGTTTACTTGGCGCCTTAGCTTTGATTTTGGTGAGTGGAATGAATGATGCACGCCCTACTCTCTCACGTTTTAACAGCTCAACACACTGAGTAGCAACATCTTCATCTTTGACAACAACATGTGTGAGTCGATTTCCGCCAGCGATTTCTAACGCTACTGCATATTCCGGATCAATTGTTCCAAGTTCTGCCACTGTACCATGAATACCCTCAACTGCACCAGCATCTCTTAGTTCAAGAACCCTCGCAACAGCTTTTCTTCTCTTCAGGAATGCTTCTTCTGCCTCACGAAGAGCATCTTGTCGGGCATGCAGTTTAACTAACTCTTCCCGTGTCTGATAGACTATTTTTGCGGATTCGTCTACTTCTGCATTTACAAAGGAGAGTCGCTCTTCAATCTTAGCAAGCTCTGCCTGCCGTGTGACTTCAGATTCTTCAAGACTCTGCAGTTCTTCACGACGAGTTGGAATGATATCGCCAAGCTCTTTGAGTTCTTCATTTGTCTGTTGAAGGCCTTCTTCAGAGTCACGTACCTCCTCGTATGCCATTCCAAGCTCTTTGCTGTCCGTCTTTATGGCTGAGCGTACTTCGGAAACTCCCTCATCCATTGCTGCCATCTGAGTATTCAAATCTTGGAGTCTCTGAGTGGTTTCTATGAAGACCGATTGCTCCTTCTCAGCTCGTTCTTCGAGTCGCTTGATCTTCTTTGTACAACCATCAATTTCGTCTTCAATTGTCTTGAGCCGTGTACTCTTCTCATCTACCAATTTCTGAGAGGATTCAATTTCCTCTTGTACAACAGCTAGTTCTTCAGCTACTGAATCATGTTCCCTGGTTGCTTTCTCAAACTCCGCTCTCGCCCGTTCTAAGTCAGCCTTAACATGATTCACTGCTGCTGATACAATACCAAATTGTTCTGAGATACGTGCAGAATCACCACCAGTTATCTGATCTATGACCTGGTCTATGTCCTCTATCTCAGCTTCTGTTTCAATGAGTTTCTTCTCGACTTCATCGAACTCCTTTGTCAGATTCTCAGCCTCAGCGGCTCGCTCTGCCAGAGTTTCGTTGATGGTCTGGATTCGGTTCTTACCTTTGATTACATTCCATGCGAGGCTGTCTATTCTAATCTCCTGAATCCTATTACGAATCTCAGTATATCGTAATGCATCGTCCCTCTCGCCTTGAAGGCGCTCAAGCTGCCGACGACGTTCCTGCAATTGGGTCTCTACTTTCCCAAGATTAGTTTCACTCTCAGCAAGCTTCTTCAGCGCGCGGTCCTTCTGTTCGTCATAAGCTGCAATGCCTGCAATTTCTTCAATGAGCTTTCTTCTATCGTTAGGACTGACCTTGACCATCTGAGCAATCTCGCCCTGCAAAACAAGATTGTATCCATTGGGATCAACTCCAATGCTTCCTAATACATCTAGCACGGCAGCTCGGGTCACAGTCTTTTGATTAATCCTGCAGACAGATTTCCCTGTATCATCAAGTTCACGTACGACCACAACCTTGTCCGCATCAACCTGCAGTTTTCTGTCCTTGTTATTGAAGTGAAGCTCAACAGTGGCAGACTTTGCCTTAGGAGGCATAGTTGGTTTAGGTGGCGAATAGAGCAGGTCTGAGAACACAGTTGCACGAAGGGTTTTGGCGCTAAGTTGCCCAAGTACAAAGAGAATGGCATCAATCACGTTGGACTTGCCTGAGCCATTTGGTCCTGCTACACATGTAAATCCCGGATTGAACTTAATTGTAATATTGTCTCGACCAAATGACTTGAAGCCTTTTACTACGAGCTTCTCAATCCAGACCAAGACGGACTCCCTTCTAATTCTGTTAGTGTGTAGAGCTTCCAGACTCCAATGGCGTGTCTGCGTTATGTGGAAGATACACGGTGTTAAATATCACCATTGGTAATACCCGAGTGATACCAGGATTATATCCAGATATCCCTCTGTATCTTATATCGGCTTTGATGTATCTGTACAAAAAGATGTCTATGAAGTAGCAAATAAGGCGCTACTCCAATATTGCTAACAGGGCACGTTTTAGTGCAATCCTCAGAAGCCCTAGAGATTCTTTGGCACTCTCACCAGCAACTCCAGCAAGAACCATTTTGACATCACCCAGAATGATGATGACT
>JAEOST010000136.1 GCA_016840245.1 Candidatus Thorarchaeota archaeon | reverse complement strand
TATTCTAGACAGTTTCAATCCGGATATCGAGATACTTGCCATGGTGTATCTCCCTTCAGGAATTGTATCAGCCTTTCTTAGCCAACCTATTGGAAGACTGGCAGATCGAGTAAACAAGGTGATTGTCGTTTCAGTTGCTGCTCTAATTGTATCAATTACCACGTTCCTCTTAGTGGTTCTACCCTTCATGTTTACAGATACATACTATGCTCTCATCTCAATAGGCATTCTCTTCACAATACAAGGTGTTGCTGGAACAGGAGCCTTCGTTGTAATGTCATCTGTTTTGGGAACTGCATATGAGGGAAGAGCTGGTGAAGGATTCGGTATGTTTGAAGCTGCGATGGGAGCTGCACGCTTTTCAGGTCCACTTGTTGGAGGCGTGCTTTGGGACGCAATGAGTCCATCAGCTCCTTTCATCTTCACAGGCTTAGCTGAGCTCTTACTGATTCCAGCTTACTATATTGGGATGAAGAGGTATCAAGCTGCACTACAATCGCAAGATATTCAGTCCACGGACGGATGATTTTATAACACAGTATTTCGAGAATGGGTTGAAGAATATTCGTAGCTGGTGCAAAACATGACAGCGCGTGTAGCAATCAATGGTTTTGGAAGAATTGGTCGAGGCTTCCTACGTTCTGTAGTTGAAGCTGGAAAGAAGGACTACGAAGTAGTCGCCATGAATGATCTTACAGATGCAAATACTTTAGCACACCTTCTAAAGTATGACACTGTAATGGGCAAATTCCCAGGAGATGTAAAGGTTTCAGGTGATTCCATTGTAGTCAATGGGTCAGAAATCAAAGTCTTGTCTGATAGAAACCCTGCAAACCTTCCATGGGAGAAACTGGGTATCGATATAGTAATCGAGAGTTCTGGTTTCTTTAGAAAGAAAGAAGATGCAGAAAAACACATCCAAGCTGGTGCAAAGAAAGTCCTGGTCAGTGCACCAGGAAAGAGTCCCATGTTCACAGTTGTACTAGGAATCAATGAGAAGGATTACAAACCTGATGAACATCACGTTATATCAAATGCATCATGTACCACAAATTGTCTGGCACCTCTTGTAAAGGTCATAGATGAGAGCTTCGGTTTAGTCAATGGAGTTATGACTACAATACACGCTGTCACGAATGACCAACGTATGCTTGATCTACAGCATAAGGACTTGCGAAGAGCCAGAGCAGGATGTTGGAACATAATCCCAACAACAACAGGAGCCGCGAAAGCAATTGGTCTAGTCTATCCAAAAGCAGATGGGAAACTGACTGGTGGAGCTATTCGAGTTCCAGTCATGGATGGTTCCATAGTTGACTTGAGTGTTCTCGTCGAGAAGGATGCTGATGTGGACAAGGTTAATGCTGCTTTCAAGAAATACGCCGAAGGTGAACTCAAAGGATACCTTGGATACTGTGATGAACCTCTTGTATCATCTGACTTCATTGGGGATCCAAGATCTTGCATATTCGATTCTCTTGCCACAGTAACAGTTGGTAATGTTGTCAAAGTTCTTGGCTGGTATGAGAACGAGGCGGGATATTCCCATCGAATGGCAGACTTGACTAGTTTAGTTGTTTCGAAACTTTAGAATATTGTGGGGTGCTTGTCACCCCTTCATTCTTCTTTCTACTATATCACACAAGAACACTTTTCATTTACGTGCGGTTTACTTGTATCGAGGTCACAGAATGAAAGCTATCACTAAGGGAACTATCCTTTGTCCTATTAATGGATTGATTGAGAATGGTACGGTCTTGTTAGATAATGGGAAAATCAAGACTGTAGGAGCTGATGTAAAGATACCCGATGACGTGGAAGTCATTGATGCTTCAGGAAAGTTCATTCTTCCCGGTTTCATTGATGCACACTGTCATCAAGGTCTCTTTGATGGATCTATAGGATGGGCTGGAAGCGATGGTAATGAGATGACTACTCCAATCACTCCAGAGCTAAGAGGTATTGATAGCTTTAACCCGAACGAACCTTCACTGAAAGAGGTTGTATTAGGTGGAGTCACTTGTATCAATACCGGACCTGGTTCTGGTAATGTTATCGGTGGACAGGCATTCACAATCAAACCAATTGGTGGTGCAGTAGTAGATGAGATGATTGTCATGGCACCTTCGGGTTTGAAGATGGCAATGGGGGAAAATCCGAAACGAGTCCACGGAAACGAGAAACGAACAC
>JAEOST010000135.1 GCA_016840245.1 Candidatus Thorarchaeota archaeon | reverse complement strand
GTAGATATAGTCTGCAAGAGTCTGAGCCTGCTTGATTACTACGTCGATGCATGCTTCATCGGAATGTGGAATATTATCAAAGTAGACAAACGTTGGTATGCATCCACGTTTCATTATCTTGTAAGCAGCTATGGGAGAATCTAGACCTGTAGATAAAGTACAGACAACCTTCCCCTGAGACCCAGTTGGCATACCTCCCACTCCCTTTATGGTCTTCGCAAAGATATAGGCAATCTCATCTCGGACTTCAACATAGATCTCCTGTTCTGGGTTTGATAGGTTAACTCGAAGTTCGAGTTCAGACAAACCTTCGAATATTGCAGAGCCAAGTTTTTCACGAATGTCTTGACTGGAGTATGGATGGGTTCCAATTCTTCTTGCGTCAACTGCAAATGTAAGGCCCTTCTTGAATTCAGCTTTAGCAAGTTCCAACCCAGTAGTTAGAATAGTAGCAAGTTCTGCGGAGGTCTCAACAACAGGTGATGCAGATACAACCCCAAATACCCTTGATGCAACTAATGCTGCCTCCTCTGCATGAGTTGTATCGATGAAAATTCGTCCCCATATCTGACGAACTTGGTCAAATGGGACTTGTTTCTCCCTCAGTGCAGTACTTACATGCTTTGCGAGCATGCGAGTGAAACGTCTACGAGTCTGGTTAGACTTTATACCAATCTCACCAAATCGAAGGAGAACTGTAGAGTATTGTGGGTCCATGATTGCAGCTCCGAACTATCAGGTGCTCCCCTTAATTGTAATTAACCGTTACGAAACCTCTGCGGTTTCAAGAATCCTTATCGACTAGTTTGTTATCCACGATTTAGGATGACAAAGATAATAGTAACACTGTGGGAAGACACAGATATTGACCCGCTTGTAGAATTAGCTGTTGAACAAAGAAGAACTGAGAATATCGCGGAGGAACCGGAGACGGTGCAGACGTTCGCTCAACGGTTGAGAGGTAATCATACAAGAATAAACTACGATTCAATTGTTCAATATGTTGCAGAAAGAAGATCTGAGGGATGGGCCACCATTTGGCAACGAGATGAGGGAGTACTCAGAATTAGCAACTGGCAACCATATGTCCGTGGCCAAGATAGTAAGATTGCCAGAGAGATAATTGAACGGATAATCAAAATCGCAAAAGAAAGAGGACTGAACAGAATAGAGTTCGTGATGAATAGAATAACAGACAAGAATCGACCTGCTTTTGAGAAACGTATAGAATGGTACTCTTCTCAGGGATTTGTTGATTTCTACCAAGAGTACTTCATGACACGTCAACTGAGACCTGAAGATGTAAGTGACGTAGTCATACCTGAAGGCATCAAGGTCTCAGCAATAGATGAATGGTCTGTAGAAGATTTACATGAATGCTATGCTACATCCTTCAATCAGGGTCAGGATCGTTTTTACAGTCAAAGGACACCAGAGAGAAGAAGGATACGATTTGGTGAATTTCTGAAGTCAGACCGAACAATAGCAGATGCATCACATGTGATATCTAAAGAGGGTTCAATCATAGGTTTCTCAATTGTCAGTAGACACTTTGGACCAGCACATCTTGGTCCCTTTGCCGTACATCCAAGATATCGACGAAGTGGAAATGCACAACTTTTAGTACAACTAGGTATCCAATCCCTCTTAGAGCGTGGAATAGAGAGATTGAGTTTAGAAGTCGATACTGAGAACAAACCTGCATTCGAATTGTATCAAAAGATGGGTTTCACTATCGAGTCAGTAGCTCATCTCCTACGGCGAATTGTATAATCAGGTTGAATTGTTAGTACCAACCTCAATCTCACGGCCGATTGCGAATGATTAACACAATGAAGATTATGATAATGATAGTGGATCCAATGGTCACAATAACACTAATCATCACCCAATAGTTCCCGGGACCTCCAGTACTAGTTGTGCTGGTGGTAGTATTAGTGGTTGTAGTATGGGGTTCAGTTGTGGTTGCAGTAGTTGAAGTTGTACTGGGTGTAGTGGTAGTCGTAGTTGTGGTATTGGTTATTTCAGTTTCCGGTTCATCCCAGGTTCCGTGTTGTGGTTCTATCTCAACCCACTTGCGGATATAGTACTCATCAATCCACATGTTCTGACCAAAACCAGTTCCAGCTGAAACACGAATCTGGGTGAAGTTAGCAAATGTGTTTTCTCCAGAAGAATCAATGAGATCAACCTCCCCCATGTACGCATCATCTTTCCATGCTCTACGTTTATCGGTATCTGGATTCATACCATAGTCTACTTTGTACCAAGTATTTGTTGAATACGTATTGTTCTGAGGCCACTCATAGTAGGTATAGCCTCTATAATACTGAATGGTGTTAAGACGGAAACTTCCGGTATATTGGCCTATGTGAACTCCAGTGTCTGAGGTACCAGTTCCCCACAGTGTGTACCCGGAACTTGAGAGGGATGATGCTACTCTGGCATGCAGGTGAACCATTATTCCATGATTTAGACCATCAAAATCAATTCGAAGTGTTCTAGCTACAGCACCTCCAGCACAATAAGCAGAATAACTCCCCTGAGCAACATAGTTAGAAACAATGTCCCAACTATCACCATCAGTGAGGTTCCACTCACTGAAATCCTGATCCTCAAAGTCATCAAAGAAGATGAATGTATCATCACCATCACTAATAGGTGATGCGTCTTCATTTCCATAGTAGAGATAGATTGTCTGATTGTGATCTAAATCATCCATGACCTCAACCCAAAAGGTGGCATTATCAAATTCAAAAGACGCCTCCACCCAATAGTCTAGTAATGTCACTCCATCATCATCGGTGAATCGGATGTCATCAAAATCTGGTTTACAGAGAGTATGACAAGCAACGTGATCTAGGAAATCAATTCCTGACCCGTAGTGGACGACAACCCGAATCTGATAGTTGGTTCCTGCACCCTCTGATCCAACTAAAATGTGTGATTTTCTATAGCCCCAACCAGAAAGCCAGTTTGTGTCTGCGAGATCATTCTCAGTCGCAATCTCGGACGGCTCAGCACTTTGAAAATTAAAAGGTGCTAGTAGTAGTGGTAGAGTTAGAATACTGAAAATTATTGAAACTAGAACCCTCTTGCCCTTCATGGAAATGACTCCTGAATTGATTTCACTCAATCCTAGAGAGGATACAACGAAGGTTGTTCTTATAAATTGTAGGAGCAAAGAATAGAATACAGGATTTGAAATCAAACAAAGCTCCTACGTCTATCACTGGATAGCTGGAAGAACAATTGCTGGAGGTCAATGATATGGAAGCTATAATTAACACATGGGATGAAGCTGATGTAGACGAGTTGTCAGCAGTTGCTAGAATTTCATCTCCGCTTTTCAGAGTGCATGATATTGAAGATGTCAAGGCGCATCTCATCAATATCAATGAGAGATTTCCATCTGATTTCGTTATAGAAGCTCGTGACGAGGATGGATTGTTGGGATGGTTGAGTTTTGAAAAGACAACTGATACAATGGGTGAGATAGGCAGGTGGCAACCACATATCTTGGACATGGCTGCTCGAGAGAATGTATTTAGAAGCCTATTGCACCTGCTAACTAACCTTGCTGAGAGCATGGGAACCATTCGTATAGAAGTCGGGTATGGAGAGGTCTCTGAGGAGAATATTGAAGAATACAATGAGAGAGCAGAATGGCTTGAATCCGAGGGTTTTCTGAAATTGGAGGACAATCTATTCTTAGAGTGCTCTCTTTCTCAATGTGATATAGTCGAACATACACTACCCGATGACATTGAGTTTCAGTTCATGTCGAGAATAGAGGTTGAAAGTCTTTTCCGGTGTTACAAGGAGTCCTTTTCAGTTAGCGAACATCGTCAGTTCTTTGACTACACAACACAACAAATACGAGAGGCATTTGATGATTTCTTTGACCTGTCAAAATCATTCAATGAAGAAGCATCGCTAGTTCTAGTCAAGGATGAACAGGTTATCGGATTCTCATTAGTCAGACCTCGGCGTGAAGAAGAGCATCTGGAAATGTTTGGAATTCATCCCAACTATAGAGGTAGAGGTCTTGCCAAGACCTTGATACTAAAATCAATGAAGACCGTACTAGATCAGGGTACAGATAGGATGTCTATTGGTGTAGATGCTGTTAACGAACCTGCGGTGAAGCTCTATGAAAAGGTTGGATTCGGATTAGTATCAAGAATGGTTGTCCATTCATGGAAAAAAGTTGACTAGTTGGATTCCAAGCCTTCTTATCTTAGTTAATCCAGCAACCTCAGGTAAGATGAAAATAGTAGGTGTTGATGTTGGTGGGACATTCACTGACATTATCCTTGTGGATACTGAAACCGGAGAGCAAATCGTTCACAAGGTTCCATCTACACCTGAAGCACAAGAGATTGCCGTAACTAAGGGGCTTGTTGAGATATGCGAAAAAGCCACTATTGCATCTGAGGATCTCTCACTCGTTGTTCATGGTACAACTGTAGCCACAAATGCCATGATACAGAGAACCGGTGCAAAGGTATGTCTTGTCACAACCGCAGGTCTTGAAGATGTGATTGAGATAGGCAGACAGGACAGAGAGGAGATCTATGCACTTGTTGCATCAAGGCCGGAGCCCTTGGTTGATCGAGAGAATCGTATTGGTGCGAGAGAACGTTTGGATTATCGAGGCGATGTTCTTAGTTCATTGACACCAGAGGAAGTAGCTAGAGTCAAGGATGAGATCAAAAAACTGGAACCAGAATCAGTGGCAATCTCTATGCTGTTCTCTTACAAGAATCCATCACACGAAAGAACAATCCTCAGTGCAGTTAGAGATATTCCTACCATCTATACAGTTGCATCGTGTGATGTATTACCTGAATTCAGGGAGTTTGAACGAACTTCTACAACGATTCTTGAAGCGTATCTCGGTCCTCTTGTCCTTGGTTATCTTAGTAGACTTGATAGCACGATCGGGGACCTCTACAAAAATTCGAAACTCACAGTCATGCAGTCAAATGGAGGTACTCTCCTTTGCTCTAGAGCAGATGGTCGGGCAATTGGACTTGCCATCTCCGGATTAGCAGGTGGAGTGATTGGTGGATGGGAGGTTGCTAAGAATCAACGTGTCAAGAAAGCAATCACACTGGACATGGGGGGGACAAGTTGTGATATTAGCGCGGTCATTGATGGTGTGAAAGTCAAAACAGAGAATGAAGTTGCAGGGTTACCGTTGAGAGTACCCTCCGTTG
>JAEOST010000134.1 GCA_016840245.1 Candidatus Thorarchaeota archaeon | reverse complement strand
CGGTTTCCCACCACTCCAATGTTCCGTCCCTCTCGGAGGGCCTAGTACCTTTCCTTACATACTCCAAGACGGGTTCGGGTTCTAAATCGTCTACGCCCATTTTTCTGAGAGTCCTTCCTGTTCTCCAAAATTGAGTGTCATAAAGCTGGCCTGCCAATTCGATAATATTGTCGATCACAGGTGTTCTGACTCCAGCTAAGCGACCCAGATACGAGAGAGGGACAAGCCCTGTAGGAATGTCTTCCAAGATAAAATTGTGATCCATAGTAGTGGGGCTACTCAAACCGTCATAGGCATCAGTACGGTTGATACAATCGCATAGACACTCACCTTCAACGGAATATGTTTCTTTGAACCATCCAAAGATACTCATTGGCTTCTCAACGTAGTTCTTCGCAATTCTAATTCGTTCGTTGTCCATCTTCTCAATGAGTCTACCAACCATCTCGGATATTGCATCTTTGAAGTGATTATACTTACCACCCATGGTTTCAATGAGTCCAGCACAAAGTAGGGTTGGAACAGGATGTAACAGAGAACCAAAATTGTTCATACTGGTCACCATGACATCTGACACTTGTTGGAAATTCAATGGTAAAACATTAAGCCGCTCCATGAACTCGTCATTATATGTTGCAGGTAATGCACTGACGTCAACAGCCGCTTTCATTCCAATATTCTCCACAGATGTGGCTCCAGTGCTTCTCGAGATGAAACTGAAAGATTCCGTTTCACCAATAATGACTCGATTTGCAGTACCATATTGTCTCAGAACATTGATGAACTCAAGGGCACCTCCAGTGCGGCCCGGCATTAGCAGTATCACCTGACCTGGTTCCAAGTAACTACCAATCGTATGTGCTATAGACTCATGCCCAGTTGCTGGAACAGCCACAAGTAGCAAGTCTCGTTTCTTAATGGCTATTCGAGGATCATCTGTAACCATATGAATGGGTGCAGTTCCTTCTATAATCCCAGTTACTTTGATAGTCCCGCTTTTCTCAATATCACGGATATTGGAAAAAGTACGATTGTAAAGCGAGATGTTGAATCCCTTTAGTGATAGATAACCTGCAAGTCCCTTTCCAGCATGACCGGCACCCAGCACAGCTACTTTCGTCATTCACTCCATACCTCCTTTAGTTTCATATCCTTCTACTATATGTTAGACTTGGCAATCACTACCGCCATGGTTAGTTTCCTACACCTAGTACTTGGCAAGACCTATGCGATTGACCAAGCGAACCCATGTCGACAAGGCATTAATGTGCCCATGTTTCGGAAACTACATTTGAAAGTCTATGGAATCGCTAGTTATGTAACTAATTAGATTAAAATTATATTAGTATGCTGCCGATTATGGGAAGTAATTACAGTAGTTTTGTCCGTTTCTGATACTTTCGTGTCGAAAGCGAACATACCTATGAATAAAACAAGCATAACCACGTCGAAAATAATCACAAGTATGTCTGAAACAGAAACTTTGTATCAAAATTCATATGTTCAAAAATGATACTATTTCAATACGGAACTATGTTAATGATTCAGATTACGATATATAATTGCACCTATTATTTGGTGGCTATGCTCACAAATCATTCAATCTGGTTTGAGTCCCCAGAGAATGAATCGAAACCTACAGACAACCAAACCTGATTGGTACAACAGAAACAGCACAGTAGCTGTGTCACAAGTGTTAAAGCAGATAATGAACCATGAAAAGTTCCGGTGCCAAATATGTCAGAGCTTCGCTATGTCTTTGGAGACCCACAGGTGTGTACAGGGTGCATGATCTGTGTGAACGTCTGCACTATGAATTACTTCAAAGTGATTAGCCCCGAACGATCACGAGCACGAGTTGTGCGAATTGAGCCAGCACTTGACTTCCCACTCTTCTGTAGGAACTGCGAGGATGCCCCATGCATAGCATCATGTCCAGAGGGTGCTTTGTCGCGAACCTCAAAAGGAACTGTCATTGTTAATAACAAGAAGTGTCAGGGCCATGGTTCTTGTGTTGCCGCTTGCCCGTATCTAGCCATCAAGATCAATCCAGATACTGGAAAGGCAATCAAGTGTATCCAGTGTGGAAAGTGTGTTGAGCGATGTCCGACTGGAGCAATCTGGACCACAACAGACGATGAGTTGGCTGAGAAGGATGCAGATGGTAAGATAAGAGGATTCTATGATGAACATGCAGAGTACCTGTACGGGAGGAGAGAGTTATGATTACTGGAATAGGCGGAGAGATACTCTGGGTTAACCTGACAGATGGCATCATTGAGAAGAAACCCGTTGACGAAGAACTTGTAAAGCAGTATCTCCTTGGTGCGGGATTTCTATCAAAGCTGCTCTTTGACATGATCCCGCCTGGCATAGACCCGCTATCACCAGAGAATGTGTTAGGGATTGCCACAGGACTATTGACCGGATCTATGTTTCCACAGTCATCAAGACATCTCGTTGCAGCACTCTCACCACTAACTGACGTATGGGGAGAGAGTCATGCAGCTGGATTCTGGGGTCCTGAGCTTAAGCTAGCTGGATATGATGCAATAATCTTCACCGGAGCATCACCAAAACCAGTCTATCTCAACATCAGGGATGCAGAGGTCACACTTGAGGATGCCTCTGAAGTATGGGGTAAGGATGTATTTGAGACCGATGATATTCTTCGAGAGAAACATGGTCAGGAATGCAGAACACTTGCCATAGGACAGGCTGGTGAGAACCTTGTTCGTTTTGCAGCTGTGATGAATGACAGAGACCGTGCTTCTGCTCGGTCCGGCCTTGGCGCAGTCATGGGCTCCAAGAAGATCAAGGCAGTATGTGTGAGAGGTACAGGAAAGATCGAGGTGGCTGATCCGAAGAACTACCTCAAACAGATGGATATCTTCTACGAACGTATGCTAGCAAATCCGTTCATGGAGGGTAGGGTCAAGTATGGGACAACGAGTCTGGTTGAACTCATGCAACACATTGGGAGGTTACCAAGCTACAACATGCGTCAGGGGGTCTTCGATGGTTATGAGAAGATCAGTGGAGAAACTATCACCAACAACTATCTTGTGAAGCCACGGTCCGACTGGTCCTGTCTGCAGCGATGCGCACGATATACTTCAGTCAAGAGTGGACCCTATGCGTACATTGGAGGTTCTCCAGAGTTCGAAACCCAGTCTTCACTTGGTTCTCGATGTGGAAATGACAACATAGAGTCAGTCCTCTATGGTCACCATCTCGCAAATCAATATGGTATGGACACAATATCTCTGGGTGCTACAATTTCCTGGGCAATGGAGGCGTGGGATGAGGGACTCATAACCGCTGAGGACACAGGCGGGATTGACCTGAGCTGGGGCAATCATGCGACAATTGTCAAGCTAACTGAGATGATAGCCATACGAGAGGGCTTCGGTGATGTCTTGGCTGAGGGTAGCTATCGCGCCGCTCAGAAGATTGGTCGCGGAACCGAGAAGTTCGTCATGGCAGTCAAGAAACAGGAGATAGCTGGCCAAGAGCCACGGGCTCAGAAGTCTATGGGTCTGGCAGCAGTCACCTCTGCCAGAGGAGCTGACCACCTGTACTCATTCCCTGTTTTAGATGAAGCAGGCTTTGACGACGAAATCAAGGAACGGTTCGGAAAACAGTATTTACCAGAGATGGCCGAACGGCTCAATCCAACGTATAAGGGCATCATGGTCAAGATGTGCGAGGACTATATGGTGGTTGTAGAGAGTCTAGGTCTCTGTAAGTATGGGACGCAGATACCACCAGAGTTCTACTACGACGATGTAGCCCTAGCAATGAAGGTGCACAATGGTCTGGACTTCACACAGAAAGAACTTGAAGAGATTGGAGAGAGAATAGTCAACATCAACCGACTCTTCAATGTTAGATTGGGTGTGACTAGGGCAGACGACCAATTACCTGATAGATTGACAAAGGAAGGTGCCCCATTAGGCCCGTCTCCAGGAGAGGTTGTTGAACTGGATCAGATGCTGACCGAGTACTACGAGACCCGTGGTTGGGATGTCGAAACCGGTCTACCTCTAAAGGAAACACTCAAGCGGTTAGGACTAGAAAATGAGGGAGAAGGTCTGGTCTCGAAGTAATCCAGCTCATTCACTTGCTGCACAGACATTTGTCACTGTGTCCTTCACACCATCGATACTTCTGAGTTCATCAACCACAAATGAGCTCAGCTCTTCAGGTGTACCAAACACACCCTTGATGATAAGATCATATGCACCATAGATGATGTGAGCTTCCTGTACTTGTTCAAGTTTCATTATAGCATCCAATACATTACGTGATTTGGGAGAGTCAACCTTGGCCATGATGAAAGCTGTGATCACTTCACTCACACACTCCAGCTACATAGTTAACCCTCTTTCAATAAATGTCTACCGAACTACAAGATACGAAGAAAGTGGTCAAATCCATTTGATTGGAAAAAGTAACCATATTGCTTTTAGAAGTCAATTCGGAGTTTTAAGTTTCGTTTCGCCAATTTTTCGCCCTCAAAACATAATACTATTAAGCATTGGTTTTGAATGTAGTATGAACGGGTAGAGAAACAACTGTGATTAAAGATATTTGATAAATTGAATCCCAGAGCGTTGACTTACTTAATTATCCATGACCGTTTGATCCTAGTTCTCATATCTACCCATATAATTGACTGAGCGTTAATTATGAAAGACAGGAAAAACTACCAAGAACAGACGCCAATTTCTGAATGGCATGATGCTGAACGCAAGATGGCGATAGTTGCCAGGATGACTGCAGATAGAGAATATAGACCTGAAGTTAGACCTCAGGATTCAGAGAACAGAAGTGATTGAATGATAAGTAAGAGTGCACCTAGGAAAAGGGAGATTGTTTGTACAGAGTGTGGTAGTTCAGATTTCACTAATGACCAAGTACGCGGAGAGAGTGTCTGTTCATCCTGTGGACTTGTCATCTCAGTAGGATCCATAGACCAAGGACCTGAGTGGAGAGGGTTTACTGCTGAGGAACGTAATGCAAGAGCAAGAACGGGTGCCCCCATGACTCTGATGATGGCAGATAAGGGATTGTCAACTATGATTGGTTATCCATTTAGAGATGCATCTGGAAAAGCATTGTCGGGACCACAGAGGGCTGCAATGTATAGAATGAGAAAGTGGCATTTCAGAAGCATTGCTCGTAACTCAGAGATGGGGAACCTAAGAATAGCTCTGTCAGAACTCGAGAGACTATCATCAAGACTCGGTGTTCCAAGAGACACCAAAGAGTCTGCATCTCTCATTTATAGAAAAGCCCTGTCAAAACGATTGGTAAGGGGAAGAAGCATTGAGGGTATGGTGGCAGCATCAATCTATCTCTCATGCAGAATGCATAGTATACCAAGACAACTTGATGAACTTGCAGAAGAATCAATTTTGAATCGTAGAGAAATTGGCAAGTGCGTACGACAGATACTTCGTTATCTGAACCTCAAATTGCCACTCCCTTCAGCTAGGGATCTCATTCCAAGAGTTGCTGCGGATTTGCATTTAGATGGAGCTACTATCAGTAAGGCCACATCGATTATATCAACAGCCAGAGAGATGGGTGTTACTGCTGGAAAAGCTCCTGGAGGCATAGCAGCTGCAGCTGTCTATATAGCAGGTATTCTAACTGATGATAGACGGACACAGAGGGAGATTGCAGAGGCTACCAACGTTACTGAAGTCACTATCAGAAATAGGTACAAAGAGCTCGTCAAAAGACTGAACTTGACCGTTGATCCTGTCAGTCATTAATTCCGAAGGACATCCGAATCAGGAATCTTAATAGGGGAGGCGCCGCGCTGCGGGTTCGGCCCTCAGGAGGTCCCATCAGTGACTGCGGCTTCTCAAAAGACGACTTCCAAGAAGAAAAAGAAGCAGAAAGACTTCGAACCAAGAATTGTCGCATTCTGTTGCAATTGGTGTTCATATGCCGGGGCTGATCTAGCTGGTACAAGCAGAATACAGATGCCTCCCAACGCACGTATCATCCGTGTGAATTGCACGGGTCGTATTGACATGAACTTCATTCTTGATGCACTCTACCAAGGAGCGGACGGAGTGTTGGTTTCGGGATGTCACCCTGGAGACTGTCATTACACCAGTGGGAACCTGAGGATGGAGGCCCGATACGCCCTGCTGAAGAAACTCTTGGAGGAGGCTGGGATCGAACCTGATAGAGTTCATCTCCAGTGGGCGAGTGCTGCAGAAGGAGACGTCTTCGCAGAGGGTGTCACACAGATGGTTGAACGTATCAAGAAGATTGGACCTAATCCTGTAGGGAGGAGTGCATAGATATGGCAAAACGCGTTGCATTCGCACAACTATCATCATGCTGGGGCTGTGATCAATCACTGGTTGACTTGCATCTTGGATTGCTAGATGTACTACCTAAGATAGAGATAGTGTACTGGCCAGCTGTTGTGGACTACAAATTAACTGATCTAGAGAACATGTCCAAGGGGTCTATTCACTTTGGCTTTGTTGAAGGTAGTTGTCGAACTAAGGAAGATGTCCATCTGCTCAAGACAATGAGGGAGAAGAGTAAGATCCTAGTTGCTTGGGGCTCATGCTCGTGTTATGGTGGAGTACAGGGTCTTGCCAATCAGTGGAACCTCAAGGAGCTTCTTGATAGGAAGTTCAAGGAGGCTGAAACTGTGACCGATGCAAGAATCCCAGATGAGAATCTACCGGGATTCGTTGAGCATATCACTCCCAATCCAGACATAGTCACATGTGATGTTCTGCTTCCAGGATGTCCCCCCACTAGCGAGAACACAGCTGAGGCACTAATTGCGCTTCTCACAGGAGCACCATACGACCTTCCTGAGAAGACGGTCTGTGACCAGTGCCCAATGGAGAGAGAGGAGAAGCACATTACAAAGTTCAAACGGACACACGAGGGGAAGATTGACCCAACAAAGTGTCTTCTTGACCAGGGATACCTGTGTCTAGGCTTCGCAACCATTGGGATGTGTGGGGCACAATGTCCATCGGTGGCAACACCATGCAAGGGTTGCTTCGGACCAACTCCCAATATCAAGGACCATGGGGCCAAGATCATCTCTGCATTAGGTGCAATAGTGGAGATGAGTCCGGAAGAACTGCAAGATGCATTCCCGGACCCAATAGGTTCATTCTACTTCACTGACTATGCATCGTCGTATATCTCAAAGATAAAAGGCAAAAGCAGGGGGAAGGATTAATGCCAGAAGAGAAGACAATCAGGATTGCACCAGTGACCCGTCTAGAGGGTCATGGAGAACTCACAATCAAATTAGGAAAGGATGGTAAGGTTAAGGACCTCCAGTTCAATGTCAGTTCGACCCGCTTCTTTGAGAAGTTCTTGGAGGGAAAATTCGCTGAAGAGGCTCCAAGGATATCACCCAGAATCTGTGGAATCTGTCCTGAACCACATCATCTTGCCTCCGTAAAAGCTGTGGAGAGCGCATGGGGAGTCACACCACCTCCAGCCGCAACTAAACTCAGAAGACTACTCATTAACGCGAAACAGTTCAGTAGTCATGCCCTTCATTTCTTTGCACTTGCTGCACCTGACTTCCTCGCTGGTCCATTTGCAGACCCTGCGAAGAGGAATGTTGTCGCAATCATCAATGCATTACCAGATGTGGGTAAGATGGCTTTGCAGATGATGCAATTTGGACAGGACTTGGCTGTAGCTGTAGGCGGAAAGGCAATTCATCCCGTAACGGCAACCCCTGGAGGAATGCTTCATCCATTCTCAGAGGAGAAACGTGATGAGTTTCTAAAGAGAGCAGAGGATACAGTACAGCGAACTCTAGAGACCGTGAAACTGGCAAAGAAGGTCGTCGAAGACTACTGGGACCCGATCACGAAACTGGCAGTGACACCAACGTACTACCTTGGCATGCACAATAAGGGCAATCTGGAGATCTACGATGGTAATCTCAGGGTCATGAGTCCAGAGGGCAAGATTGTTGCAGATTTCAAGCCAAAGGATTACCGCAAATACTACGGAGAATATGTTCCCAAACACTCCTATGCAACACACATCTACTACAAACCAGAGGGATATCCTGCAGGCGTGTGGCGTGCAAACACTCTGGCCAGAGTCAATGTCGCAGACAGGATGGCAACTCCTATCGCTCAGGAGGCACTGGAGGAGATGCGAGCAAAGCTTGGTCGACCAATCCATGCGACTTTTGCCTATCACTGGGCACGCATCATCGAGCTCGTACAGGCCATTGAGGAGATGAGTGATTTGTTGAAGGACCCAGAAATTGTGAGTACCGACATCAAACTATCCGATGTTGAACCAAGGAAGGGAGAGGGTGTCGGATGTGTCGAGGCACCCAGAGGCACTCTGATACACCACTACTGGACAGATGAGAAGGGTATCATAACCAAGACAAATCTTGTTGTTGCCACCAATAACAACATCGGAGGTATCGAGAAGAGCCTCATGGATGCTGCCAAACAGATCTTCGAACAGAAGGCCCATGAGAGTCTCAAACTACCTGATCCAATGATATGAGTGAATTAAGATGACAGAAGAAATCCCTGAAGGCGTGCTCAACCTCCTCGAGATGGTTGTGCGCTGCTATGACTGCTGACTATCATGCGCCGCTCATATGGTCGTTGTCGACGAGGAGGGGCGCGAGATAGTTAGGAAGGAGTTAGTGCTGGGCGGTGGATGAAGGCTCGGTCGAAACTAATGAACCGCGCTGGACAACCCCGCAAGGGTTCGTTCGGCACGCTCCTTCACTTCTTTTCAACTATTGTTCTATGATAGCTATCGACGCTTGAATACAAAGTAGCCCACTGGAAGAGCTATCACAATAACTGCTACCACACCAATCACAATGGGTATTGGAAGACCTGATGGAGTTGTAGTGGATGTTGTTGTAGTACTTGATTGATAAGTTGTGAAAATCGCACTAACTGCAGCATCCAGTTCAGCGTTCGCAATTCAATGTTTTATGAAGGTGCGGTACGACGCATCGAGAATTTGGCATCTCAAGTAGGCTCTACAGGGGATGGAAGCTTGGTGGGACCAGTAATCAGATATTCATTATCAACAGCTTCAAGAACCAGTCTGAGAGCAGTACGTTCATCAAACCCATGTAATGTCATATCTCTGATGATAGCCTCTGGTGTAATCCCATGCCTAATATCAAGACTGCCTAGAGTATCAGCTATTGGTTTCAAGTGAGTTGGTAAGTCCTTTTTGACTCCGACATATTTCTTCAGAAGTGGAGCATCAAAGAATTGATCAACAACAGGGTCAATTGCATTGGCAAAGGCTTGGGCAAGATCAGTGTTATGAGCCATGAGTTGTAGAGCCTCATCATCATGATCAAAGAGCTCACTAATCTTGGACCCAAACATCTCCAGCTGCGTCTTTTGTGATGTTGATGAGGTTTCGACTGTGAGAATGGCACAGATTAGGAGCTTTGTCTGCACTGCAGTGATGACCTCGGAGATTGGGATTGACTTCAATACAGGCTCATCCATTGAGAACTCAGATCTGAAATGAGATATCGCACTAATGAAAGAGCTAAGCATGGATTCCTCAAACCCGCCCTTGATTATTCTGGAGTAGATTGGTAATCCTAGAGCCCGATGGATGACAAGAAATCCAATTAGGTTCTTGGAGTCACTGAGTCTTCCTTTGAGTGTTAGTAGTTCAATATTCCTTCGAGTAGTCGTAGTTGTATAGAATCGTCGGGTAATAGTAACGACTGCTATAACCGCAAACAAAGCCAACGCACCAAGTACTCCTGCGACTAGGGTACGGACTCCCAATTCAGTTGGATTCACAGTTGAACTCAGAACAATGTCTTGCCGCATCACTTCATAGTTGTCCATTGAAATTTCTATTCTCAGGACATAAAGACCAACTACAGGAATGGATATGTTCGCTGAGTAAAGCCCCATGGATTCTGTGAAGAAGCCTTGATCCCGAGTATTGCCAGCTGCTCCATTCGTGTCCATGAGCAAGTATTCTACTGTTGCACCCTGAATTACATGTCCAGTATCGCCTTCGAGTGGAGAGAGCTGAAGAGTGAGGACAGTACCCTCCATTATGGAATATGTCTGATTCACAGGATATTCGAGTGACAGGATAATGGGAATCTTAACAACGCTTAGAGTGAATTCTATGACCTGTGCCTGATAACCCGCCCTATTGAACCAGAAAGTGACATTCCAATCCCCTGAAACGGGCATTAGTGTAAAGTTGTACCAGCCAGACTCTGGCTCGATAGGGATTAGGAAATCTTGGATTTGCATCGAAGAAGTTACCTCAGCTCCAATCACTCCATTTTCAAATGTTGAATTATAATAGAAGGAGATATCGTAGGTGCGTCCCTGATAATACGAGGTTGCTATCCCGCGAGTAGTGACAGTTGTGGGGATTTCTGTGATATCAAAATTAAATGAGAGATCAGCATAATCGTATCCCTGCTTGTAAAATCTCAGAAATACAATATATGAACCTACATCAGGAACTCTAACAGATATGTTATAGTAGCCATCACCGAGTTCATTCCATCCTAGGATGATAGCAGGTCCATATGTTACGTTCATAACTGCTCCTTCTACTCCAGTAGAGTCGCCAGTGTGATAGAAGAGTGAGAACGAGTATGTTTGGTTATAGTACATAGTTTCAGGAAGTCCTTCTCCAGCGACAACAAGTTCAGTTGAGGCAGGTCCAACAATAAGGTAGAAGGATGTAGCAGTTGTGCTCAGATTTTGCTTTGCACCTGTGATTGTGATATAGTAAGTTCCACTTAACGTAGCAGTGAATGTAATAGAGTAGTTTCCTGCCTCTCCAAGAATGGATTCAGCCTCATCGTACAGAAGCCCCTCTAGAGGTCCAGTCCATGAGAGTACTGCTATGCTTGCATTATCAATTCCAGTGCCGTCAA
This sequence comes from Candidatus Thorarchaeota archaeon, assembly GCA_016840245.1. The sequence goes on along the minus strand of JAEOST010000134.1, from coordinate 4,576 downwards.
GAAACATATACCGCATCTTCGCAGTATGTGAACCCCCGGGACTGATTTCTGCAAATTGTTCACCCAGAATATTCATGACTGTGAGGGTCAGCACACTTACTGTGACTGTGAAATTAGTTTCATAATAGAATGGCATAGAAGCATTGATGACTAGATTGAATTGACCCACTCCAATCAGTGAAGTATTGAAATCAGCTTCCCACCAGCCCTTGGCAAGATTAGGACTAAAGAATACATCATTCCCAGACCAGTATGTCATGACCATCGCATCACTGGATAGAATGGGAGTTCCTGTATCCTGATCATAGAGATATACAGAGGCCGTGAAATTTTCATCGAGTTGCACATTGAATTCTGTGATGGGAGCAAGGATGTTTAGAAAGTGATGAATCTCAAAGGAAGTAGACCCAAATGCTATTTCTGTTCCATTTACCCATTCCACACCTACCATCCATACACCTGTCGTTGCATTTAAAGCACCAAGGGTTAGAGCTGTGCTTTGAATGAGATTCCCACTCTCATTACTCATTATCTCAGTTGACCAGATAGCACCCAATGGGTCATACCATGTCACTTCTAGGTCCAATATTGATGTAGGTGTTTCAAGTAATGTACCGATGACGATATCAGCTCGTATTCTATCACCCGTATTGAAGATGGACTCATGGGACCAAGTTGAACTCAACTCATTGTGAATTTGAGTAGTAATTGTTTGTGCATAGTTAGGTCCTTCCAGTCTAATGACCCACCATCCAACTGAATCTACTGCTCCAGAAGGCAGCTCGTCAGCTTCTACATAATCGATGATCAGACCAGTCTTATCAGTTCCAAATGGATCTTGAATTGACGTGTTTCCCCAATCCCAAGGATGATGTACAATGAAACCTAAATCCTCGGCTTCTGGGTAGGAGGGAACATAGGTAAAGAGTGTAAGATTCACGTTCGTGCCATCTGCAGCAGTATACGCTACTCCTTGGTCATCTAAGTTAGTTGTATACGACGAATTATAGATACGACTCATCTTGCTTATCTTCGCAGTATAGCTGAATGAAGCTGATGTGTTAGCAGAGAATGTGATAGTATTTGCGGCATTCCGCCAGTATGAATGATTAAGAAGTGCAGTTCCTGAGTCTGATATTCCAGAAATATCAATGGATCCAGTTTCCGTAGATGTCACGGTCAAATCAACACTACTGACTGTTGGAGTCTGCGCTCCAATGAAGGATACATCGTCGATATGGACCGACACAAACAGTCCATTAGTGGAGTCACCATGAAGGTCAGTATCATTTTCCGGAATTTCGATGTAAGTTGATGTATTTGATATTCCTAATACTGCTCTTGCTACAAATTGAGATGGTGCATTCGTGATGTTAACTGGTAATGAGCCGGTACTAAACCAAGTTTGTCGCTGTGTGAGATTTACGAGATCGATTGACCAGTTCCATAACATCGTAGACCCATCTAGAACTTCAAATCTGAGTTCGAACATATCTTCGAAATGTGACCCGATTGGACCATTCTGGTAGAGATAATCCATACTAAATGCAAACTGCTCATTCTGCACACTGTTGTTCACATTTTGATACCAAAATATCTGGGTGCCATTAAAGTGCCAATAGCGAGCAGGAGTATCAACCAAGTGTCCCTCATTCTCTAGGATGATATATTTGCCATCATCCTGAACATATGATGCACGTTGTCTTCCACGAACATCTAGAATCTCTCTCTGAGCAAGCCAACCATCAGGATAGTATAATCCATCTCCACTCCAATCCTCATTGATACCTGGATTACCATTCTCAAAAGTCCCATTCAGGACATACAATGTCTTGAGATTGCTCACTGTGACTTCAATCTGTTCCCCTCTCCATGAATCGGGATGTCGATAGATATCTTTACTGAAGGAAAAGGATCCAGATGAGATGAGATTGTCCCCACCTATACTGTCAGATAGATCATTCTCGAATTGATAGTGATGACTCAGTCCTATTTCATATCCAGATATCAGTTCAAGATAATCCGCTCTAAGATCTACAAGACTTCTTTGAACTGTATATCTTCGGAAGTCGTCGACATGCCCATCAACCTGAGTGGTACGTGCAGCTGCATTCATGATATTGTTCTCGGAATGTAATCCCACTACTGATCCAGTCCACGAAGTTGTTGACGAATCCTCAGTGGGAACTGTTGTTTCATCACCCCAGTAGATTGCTAGAGAGTTTGTATTCTCATCCCAGGTAATGGCTAGAAAATACCAATGATCCACTTCCCAGTCATTCTTGGACCCCATAATGGTTGAGTCAGAACCCCAATCTAATACAAGACGACTACTCGACCATCTCGATTCAAAATCATAATCTTGACCCCACAATCTTCCATTAGGGGCAGTATTATCCCATTTCACCCAACACGAGATGGTTCCTTCAGGAGAACCAAAATCAACCGAACCTCCTGATCCCACAAGAAAGTATCCTCCAGTACAGTCAGCAGAATGATAGTTACCAGGAGCCCCTGATGGTAGGAAGATTTCAGACTCTGGTTCAGAATAGACATCTGTACGTGCCAGGTGGACTTGTTCAAAGCTAGCTGCCGCACCAATATGCTCCACATTAACAGGATTGAGAACTCCTGTATGAGAATCAGCCATATTGAATGAGGTTAGAGGTGCGTCTGTTTCGTTTAGGGGAGTATTGTCATTACAAGAAGTCAGAACGCCAAAAACCGGAGATTCTATAGATGGAATACAAGCTAGAAGAAGTGCCATCAATAACAGTACGACTGAATGATGCTGTTTCAACTAGAATCCTCCAAGGAAACTCACTTTCGTGAGGTAACCAGCAATGTTGTGTCATGTTTAGCGTAACTAGATGGTAATCCTGTTTCAATGAAACTGTCCAGACACACTGAGGGTTAGAATCAAACGTATTTCAGGAAATGTAGTCTAAATCGAATTTGCATTGCTATCAGTTTTACTAGAAATGTTTGCAATGATAGGCGATTTAATCAGACTATTTGATAATTCTAAACAAGTGTACTGCAATGACTATGCGTGTGACTACTATCGGACAGATACTGAAGAATGATGACCAGATTGCAATAGATATTGATCCCAAGTATTGGGATGCTGCTCTACAGGTTGACAAGTTCTCCCACATCATCGTGCTCTGGTGGATCACAGGTCGTGACAATCTGCAAGACCGTTCAAACCTGAAGGACTACCCCCCGCAGAGCGATGCAGAGATGTCAGGAGTATTTGCTAGCAGGTCGCCTGCCAGACCCACGCCAATCGGTCATTCCATTGTAGCCATCACTGGTATCGATAACAAACATCATAGAATTGAGATCGACCAGATTGATGCATTTGATGGTACACCAGTAGTCGATATCAAACCATACATGCCCTCCTCGGATAGAGTGGATGATGCTAGAGTTCCCTCTTGGTTCAAAGACAACGTGTCACGTTATACAACATAGTATCCAGAAGCGGTCATGTATTTCTCAGGAATGAACGACAATGGACAAGGTCTGACTAACGCTGTCTTGTCTGAGTCAAAGTGTACCGGTGGATGCATTATCGATGTGAAGGTGTCCTTGAAGGATAACCTATTGTACGGAAATATTCGATTGCGATTTCAGCAAATATATTAGCATTTGACAAGAGCACCGGGCGGGACCAAAGTCAATCATTCAGTATCCAAGACCAACTTGATGGTAAGCAGTGTGCTGAATGACAATGGCCCTCAATGACTAGCAACGATTACAATTGGAGTCCAAATTCAATATCGGATTGGAGTTCTAAAAAATGATGACAACGAACACTGAGGAATCATATCTAGTTCTCTTGAAGGATTGCATGTCTATTCTAGATCCTTCTAACTCTATGCCTGATGGAACTAGTATCGCAGTATATGCTCCAACTCAGATGTTTGTCACCCAAATGGAGCTATACTGCTATAGGTATGCAGAAGGATGGTTCAGATAAAATGGCTGTCGGACAAGCAAGTGATAGTGTTGTAGCACAGAAGAAGAGTCCTGTGCAGAAAGCAATGGTAATTGGCGGTGGTGTCAGTGGCATGCAAGCCGCATTAGACATCGCCAATCAGGGATTCAAGGTGTATCTTGTCGAGAAGACCGAGTCAATCGGTGGCAAGATGGCCATGTTAGATAAAACATTTCCAACTCTGGACTGTTCAGCCTGTATATTGACGCCCAGATTGAGCGAGGTCTCTAGACATCCAAGAATCGAGATACTGACACTCGCAGAGGTGCAGAGCATCAATGGAAATGCCGGGGATTTCCGTGTGGAGGTCCGTCGAAAGGCAAGATTCGTCGATGAGGACAAGTGTTCTGGTTGTGGAAGCTGCATTGCTGAATGTCCAGTAGAGGTTCCAAACGAGTTTGACCAGGGGCTTGGTTTTCGAAAAGCAATCTACATTCCGTTCCCACAGGCCACACCAAATGTCTGCACAATTGATGCAGAGGTCTGCAAGAGATGCAACCGCTGCGTGAGAGCATGCGAGAGAGGAGCAATCAATCTCGATATGGAAGATGAAACCCTTGACCTCTCTGTTGG
>JAEOST010000133.1 GCA_016840245.1 Candidatus Thorarchaeota archaeon | reverse complement strand
GACCATTTTGTGCTTGATTGGTATTCCACGGTCAATTAGAGCCTGAATGAATGGTTCAGGAGGTATTGAACGCTCAGGTGGAAGGACACCGTGGTTTTCGATTGTCCCATCAGCCATCATCACAGCAGCAATTGACGCAGGAAATGAAGTTGTGCGCATCATGGAGGTCAAACCTGATGCATCATCGTGATAATCCACGGCTTCATAGATGATTCTTCGTGACTCAGTTCCCTTCCAACCCTCAATTCCAACTCTAATGAGTGTCACGTCCTTGCCAGACTCTGGGAGATTCCTCTCTAAGCAACGTTCAAGAACTGTTCGAGGTGCAATTTTAACACCATCAAAATCTTGGACTTCTTCATCCATTAGACCCAACTTCATCAGACACCACATCTTGTGGCCATGACCGGGGTATCGAATTGTCTTATAGTCCAAATCATTGATAATTCCCTGATATGTCAGGGGTAACGTGGAAGTACCTCCACTTGTGTTGAAAGCTTCAAGTTTACTGAATGGTTCAGGAAACTCAACTTGCTCAAATCCTACTAGTGGGTCTTCATATTCTATCTTACCATCTCGTAGAACCATGCAAGGCTCAACATACTCATTGATGAGACCCTCTACAGCAAAAATCAAAGCATAGTTCAGAGGAGGTCTGGGTTCTTGTTGCAGTCCACCTACACGAATTTTCACACTCTCTGGTCGTGATAGGTAGTCAATACCTGCTCGAGCTAAGACACTGACCATTCCAGGTGCAAGTCCACAATCTGGAATTACAGTCACTCCTGCAGTTTCGGCTTTGCCATTTAGCGCAAGCTGGCTCTCGACGATACGAAGATTCCCACCAAGATCACACATGTGGGTACCTGTCTCAATTGCGACCTCAGTATGAAGGAGATTTACTTTATAGCTTACACTACTGACAACAGAATCTACTTTCGAAAAAGCAGCTTTGAGTTCTGACTTGCTCGTAGCATCTACCTTTTCAGACACGGCTTTTGTACCCATGTCCTTTGCTAGTTGTTCAGCAGCCTTAGCGTTGATGTCGGCAACAATGACTTCATCGACCTTGTCATTGTTAACTAAGTCGTAGGCAGCCCCACGACCCATCTGTCCACTTCCAAGTACCATGATTTTCAAGTGCTCACGACCTAACCTGATACAGATTGTTAGAAGGTTTGGCATGTAAAAATACTATCGAATCACGTGGTTTATCTTGCCTTTCCTAACTGAGGTGTTTTTGGGAATGAATTCATATCAGTTTTCTATCGTTACTGTTATCTCAATGCTTCGACTGTTTCCTACAGAGTCATATGCTGCAAGTTTCACCTGGTGCTCTCCATTATCCCATTGGGTAGTGTCCCACGAGTAGCTGAAGTGTTCACCAGATTGAGTTATTGCTATTAGTCCGTCAATGCGTAATTCTGCCATCTCAATACTGAAACTATCTGAGATAGTTGCAGTGATATTGTACACTCCAGTATATGTTTCACCAGCAACTATATTGATGTCAATCTCAGGTGCAGTCGAATCCTGTGCGATACTCACATGAGTATCAACAGTTTCTGAACCGTTGTTAAATAATATCCAATGCCACGGTGAACGATAGGGTATCTCAAACGTGAATTCATGATAATCGACCACCCGAAGATCAATAAGTGAATGCGGATCTCCGTTCGTCCAATTTTGGTAGTTCGGTTCATCACAGATGAAGAAGACAATCTCTGCATTTACGGGGGTTGTGACATTGATGCTACCATAAATCCCCAAACCCGCTGCAAGTTCCCATCTTATGAATTCATGGTCATCAGCTGCTGTTACAAAGTCGTACTCATAGACTAGATCACCTTCAGTTGGAGGGACTTCTGGTGTCAAATAACCGCTAAATGCGATGAGAAGTGCTGCTGTTGTTGCAATAGCTATCATGATTAGTACAAGAAATGCCTTCTTTGCTCTATCATCGCTTGCTACAGTTGCTGTTCCGGATTCTTCTGTTTCGCTCAAGTCTATACCTCTCTTGAAAATATTGGTTGACTCGAAATCAAGGGTGGTTGGAGAAGTCGCTGCTTTGGTGCAAATGAAGTCTCCTTTTCAATATGGTCGATGAGTTCGGCGATACTCATTTTAACTTGGTCCTTTTGCGTTCGACGCCGTACAGATAGTTCTTTGCTCTCCTTCTCTTTAGGACCGACAACGCAGATGAATGGGATCCACAACTTCTCAGCTGATCGAACCTTCTTCCCTACAGTCATTGAACGATCATCTATCTCGTACCTGACACCTGCCTTTGCTAACTGTTCTCCAAGTTCCATGCAGTACTCAACCATATCCTCATCAACAGGAGCAAGACGAGCCTGAACCGGAGTCATCCATAGTGGGAGCTGTGGAGTCTTTCCTCGTTTCATGTCCTTGTGTGCTTGTTCTAATACACCGTATAGGATACGCTCAATAGAACCCGAAGGGGAAGTATGCAAGATCAAGGGTCGCTTCTTTTGTCCATCCTCGCCAACGTAGCTGATGTCAAACCTGTCAGCATTCTCTACGTCAATCTGAATTGTCGCAAGACATCCTGATTTCTTCTGAGCATCTACAATATTCCACTCACCCTTGAATACGAAGTATGCATAGCGCTCATCAAACACCTCAATCATAACAGGCTTGCCAATCTTAGCAATCACAGCGTTGACAAAGTCAAGATGCTCTTCGAAGAACTCCTTGAGTATTCTGAAGGAAACCTCATAGTCAACCTCCAATTCACCCATTAGTTTATCGACAAAGACAAGCTGGTTGTTTACTGCGTCTTTAGCCATCTCCACATCTGCAACAAACTCATGAATATCTGGCATAGTAAAGACTCGGGGGCGTCTCATCCCAGCAAGTTCTCCACTCTGTTCCCGTCTATAGGAGGGTGCAATCTCAAACAGCTTGAGAGGTAGTTGTTTGTAGGACACAGTAGCCTGTGAGAGAAGGAGAAATTGTCCAAAGCAGGCTGAGAATCGTGCGAAGTAGTCACGTTCACCT
>JAEOST010000132.1 GCA_016840245.1 Candidatus Thorarchaeota archaeon | reverse complement strand
GAATGACCCAACAGCTCTCTTCACATCAGCCGGTATGCACCCTCTTGTACCATTTCTCCTCGGACAACCACATCCTCAGGGAAATCGTCTAGCAAACTGTCAGAAGTGTATCAGAACCACTGATATCGATGAGGTTGGAGACCCCACACACTTGACTTTCTTCGAGATGTTGGGAAATTGGAGTCTTGGTGATTACTGGAAGAAAGAAGCGATAACTTGGAGTTATGAATTCCTCACTGACAAGAAGTGGCTGGGTTTTGATCCAAAGAAGCTATCAGTGACTGTCTTTGCTGGTGATGAATACTCACCACGTGATGAGGAGGCAATTGAACTCTGGAAGAACGTTGGCATTCCAGAAGAGAGAATCTACTCATTACCTCGAGAGGACAACTGGTGGGGTCCAGTGGGTTCAACCGGACCTTGTGGACCGTGCACTGAGATGTTCATTGCACTCGACAATGTCCCTGCATGTGGTCCTGATTGCAAGCCAAGTTGCGAGTGTGGTCATTGGTTCGAAGTCTGGAACGACGTATTCATGGAAGTGAATCAGGTCGGTGAGAACAAGTTTGAGAAACTCGACCAACGAAACATTGACACTGGTATGGGTGTTGAGAGAACAATCGCAATGATGCAAGGAGCCACCACTGTTTATGAGATTGAAACATTTGTTCCGCTTATTGACAAAATAAGAATAAAATCAGGAAAAGAAGAGTTCACAAAAACCGATGAGATGTTCATTCACATCATTGCAGATCATGTTCGAGCTGCAGTTATGATAATGTCAGATGATAGGCAAGTTGCCCCTTCAAATGTTGAACAAGGATACATAGTTCGAAGACTGATTCGGAAGTCTGTTTTCAGTGCAGACCAACTGGGAATTGAACCGGGATTTCTACCTGAGCTTGTGGACGTGATTATCGATATCTACAAAGATGTCTATGATGAAGTCAAGAGAAATCGTGACTTTGTCATGAAGCACCTTCATGATGAAGAGGTGAAATTTAGGAAGACATTGAACAAGGCGCTTCGAAAACTCCATAGAATCCTGCAAGACACAGGAACGATAACAGGTGAAGATGCGTTTCTCCTCTTCACTAGCTTTGGCATGCCACCAGAGATGACCAGAGAGATTGCTGAAGAGAACGGAATCAAAGTTGACATGGAAGAGTTCCAAAAGCAGTTTGAACATCATAGAGAGATATCCCGAACTGCAACCCAGGGTAGATTCAGGGGTGGTCTCGCTGACCATAGTGAAGAGATTACCAAACTCCACACAGCGACTCACTTGTTACAAGCTGCATTGAGAAAGGTGTTGGGCGATAGTATCCAGCAGATGGGTAGTAACATCACAGAGGAACGTCTGCGATTCGACTTCATCTTCTCCAGGAAGCTCACTCCAGAAGAAGTTGAACAGGTAGAAGACCTTGTGAACGGTATCATCCAGAAAGATCTTGAGGTGACTCGCAGATTCATGCCATACGACGATGCGATTGCAGCAGGTGCACTTGCGTTCTTCAAGGAGAACTATGAAGAGGAGGTCTCAGTCTACTCTGTTGGAGACTTCAGCATGGAACTCTGTGGTGGTCCACACGTAGAACGTACAAGCACTCTTGGTATATTCAAGATTGCAAAGCAGAAGAAGATTGGTGCTGAAATCATTAGAATTCGAGCGGTCATTGAACCAGAGCCTTAGTTTGTTGCTGAACCTTATACAGAACCCCGAATGAGAAATCGATGCTGTAGTGAATAGTAGATATTATTACATATTTAACGTAATACTTTATAAGTGAATTAGTATTACATAACGTGTAATACTATTACGTTTTCAGTCCTTCGGGTCTGACGGCGAAAGGGAGAGTAAATGAAAAATTGTCAGATGCTGGCGCGGTAAGTCAAATACGCGCTCTTGCCGAGGAGATACTTCTCGATACGGTATTCAGTCTCGAACAACCAGTAGGTTGTGAAGGATTGTCATTCGTTCCAATTGTACAAGTAGAAGAGCCCACTACAGAAGTGGAATACATAACAACAGCACAAGCCCTCAAGGCAGGTGTGCTAGAGATCATAGAGGGTGGTGATGCAGTGAACACTATCATCGCTCGAAATAAGGGAGAGATACCTATCCTAATTGAAGAGGCAGAGGTACTTGTCGCTCAGGGTAGCCAAGACAGAATGGTAGTTGCCAGTGTTATCCTTCAGCCTGGACAGGAAACAAGGATTCCTGTGAAGTGTGTACACGCACCTCATAGTTTACACAGAGGAGCAGGGTATGGAACAATGGGATACGCATCATACGGATTGAAGTCTGATATTCGAAGACAAAAATACCGGAGTATCATGACTGATGTTGACCATTACACACCAGAAACCGCAGTGGATCAGGGTGCGGTATGGGCAAAGGTCGAGGAATATTGTGGGGAGGCCGGGACTAGAGACCCCACGAAGTATACTGAGGCTCTCAAAGAATTGAGAAAGATTGCAGAGAAGTCCGCATCAGAGGTGAAAGATACCCTCCCAGAAAAGACCTGTGGATTAATTGTAGTTCGGTCCGATGGAAAAATCATAGCCATGGAACTTTATCGAAGCAAGCAGGCGTTCTGGAATCGGATAGGTTTCCTAGAGTCAATACTGCTAGAGTACGGTAAGAAGGAGCAATCAGTCCTAGAGGGAGAAGCTGCATGGTCAGCAGCTATCCAGCTTCTATTGAAACTCAAAGAGATCAATCCAGATGAAGTGATTCAAAAACAGGGGTCAGACAATCTTCACATAGGTCTTGAGGAGCTCAGAGGAGAGGCAATCACTGGAGAGCTCCTGAAATCTGAACTCAAGTCTTTGAAATCTATACTATACTGCTCACTCGGCATTTAGTGGTGTTGCCCAAGAACGAGGGCTAGCGACACACGACGTCAGGGGACTTGCACACACCCGTCCTTGTCCCATAACTAAGGTAGAGCCCCCTGGCGTCAACCTGCTTTATTTTGGACAATGCATATATGTAGCCCATCTAACCTTTTGTTCCGCGTTGTGCGAAAGCGATAATTGGTTTCATGCTAATAGTGATTTGAGTGATTAACAATGGGAACGTTTTCAAAAATTTTTGGAGGCGGCGACAAGAAGCTTCAGAAAAGAGCTGATGAGCTGCTTCTTGATATTAGTAAAGGCCTTCAGTCAGCAAGTGCCAAACTCAAGGTGGGTGCCGAGTGTTGGAGGGAAGGCGAGATAGATACGCTCAAAGAGATAGCTGGAGAGGTAATCGAGCTTGAGCGTGACATGGATTGTAAGAAAGAGGAACTCATAGAAGAAGTTCTAACAAAAGGGGCATATCTTCCTCAACAGACCCAAGAGAGACGCAAACTAATCAACTTCATGGATAGCATCATCGATGCCGCGGAACATGCTGTAAGAATCATGTTGATAGGATGTAGAAGTAAACCCCCTGAAGAGATAGAAGACCTAGCAAAGAAATGTTGGTACTGCACTGATTTGCTTCAAGACGCCATCAAATATCTATTCAGCGACTTCAAGAAATCAGTTTCAATTACTCGAAAGGTGGATGAAGTTCGTGAAGAAGCACGAGATATTCAGTTCAAAATAATGGGAAAATTGTTTGCTGAATCAAAGTACAGTCCAGCAGAGTTGCTTCTATTTTTCGAGGTCTCTAAACGAATTGTAAAAGTAGCAGTTCAGGCTGAGGACACCGGGGATTACATACGAGAACTTGCAGTAAAATACTCCTAAACAGAGGTTAACTGATTTGGCCGATTTTTGGTTCCTACTAGCCGTACTCATCATTGGTTTCATTGTTGCTTTTGCAATTGGTGGTAATGATGAAGCAATGGCACCAGCAGTCGGAGCAAGGATTTTCACTGTTACTGTCGCTGTCATAATTGGTGGTATTGCTAGTATAATTGGAGCACTCACTATGGGCCAAGGAGTATCTGAGAAAGTCGGATCAGATATGGTCGGAGGAAATCCTCTAACCTCAGAGATGGTTTTTGCCACACTCATATCAATGGCAATCTGGCTATTGATAGCTTCAGTTTCAAAGGGGTTACCTATCAGTACTACACAGTGTATTGTAGGATCGGTTGTTGGTGTTGCAATTGCGGCACCAATATTCGGAGTCGTTGGCTTTGGATTCGACGTCATATCATGGTCCGTGATTCTTGAGATATTTCTTGGATGGATTTTATCACCGATTATTGGTTTCGTTGGTGCTGCTCTGCTCTTCTATGGGATCAAACGTCTACAAACACGTGCTGAAGGTCTTGCCGGAATAGAACGACAAGAACGTATAGCGGCATATGCTCTCGCAGCATTCCTCATATTTACAAGCTTAAGTAGAGGGGGTAACGATGTAGCTAATGCTGTCGCACCACTAATTACAATGGAAGAATTCCAAGAAACGGTTTTGATTGGACCATTTGTGTTGAGTGGGATAGTGGTTCCATTGCTTGTGGGTGGAATAGGAATGGCGTTGGGGCTAATTGTTGTTGGACGAAAAGTAATTCAAACATTAGCTACTGAAGTTACAACTTTGACACCTATGACCGCTCTTGCAGCAAGTATCTCAGTTGCTCTGGTAATGTTTGTTGGCACGATGTGGGGACTCCCTCTCAGTGGAACTCATGTATTGGTAGCCGCGTTGATTGCTGTAGGCTGGGTTGGGCAGACACCAATCAAAATGAAGCAAGTAAAGGATATTCTAATCAGTTGGGTAATTACAGTCCCTATCTCTGCAGTATTCGGAGTAATAGTCTTCGCTGCAATTACTGCGTTGGTTTGACTTGTTGATATATAATGGATCATACCTAGTCAGCAGATTTTCTCATAGAACCGGGTAACCTGTGGATGAGCAGATATTCTTTAGCAAGCGCACCTATCTTTTCAGCTTCTTCCTTGGAGAGGTGGACCCTACGCCCAGTTGCTGGAGTTTCTTCCTTGGTTGCTTCTATGAAAGCAATATCCGTATCTCTGACCGCATCTTCTAGACCTACACATACTCTACTATCACCTGTGTAAGCAACTTCAGTTACCCCAACACTCACCCTGTAAGCAACAGCAGGCATCCAAACATCTTCATCAGCAGGATTCTCAAGTCCGTAGTGTTCAACGTTGAATATTCTGATTTTGAAGAAGTCAGTATCAAATTCGGTGAACTCTGTAACTTCATGGTATCGAATTTCGAAAGAGAGAGTTTCACTGTAGCTATCCCTAAACCCACGGATTGTGTTCCAGACCTCACTGCATCCCTCAGGAGCAAGAATATCCAGAGGTGTTCTACGCCCTAGCATCCGTAACATACCCAGTAATGAATGCAGACCACCCATATGATCAAAGTGTCCATGTGAAAACGCGATGAGTGTGAGTTCCTCGATGAAATCGAATTCACCTGTGGAAACGATGTCTCTGAGAAGACCATCCCCTGCGTCAATGAGCATTATCTTGCCTGTAAATTTACTCCTGAGAATGATGCTTGTACTGACACCTGCCACACTGTAGGGTACATCAATACGTAACTCATCATTTTCCCAAGAATAGGAGGGTTGATTGTTTTGAGACCCCATGAATAGCCACCAATCCACAAGAGTCATACCAGACTTGTGTGTATAAACTTGGCTACGTCAGAAAAATGAGGAAAAAAGAGGTTATGGTGAGGTTAATTCACCTCACCTAGTAGTAGGATTATTTTTCATAACCAAGCTTTGGCATTCGTGCCAACCAGTTCATGAAGTAACCGATTAGTACACTGACAACTAGTCCGCCTGCAGTCATTAGAAGAATATCAATCAGACCGGGTGTTGCGCCACCAAATATTTGGAGCCAACTGAAGTATGAACCTGCTAATGTCATTCCAGAGAATGCCACCTTCTTCAGAGGAACTTTCACACTCTTGGTCTGAAAGATGTTCATGTCTGTTAGAGCAGCAGCAAGAGCTCCACCTTTGTCAGGCTTCAGTTTGAGTCGCTTTGAGAATTTACCCACAGGAACTTTGGACTTGGGCTTTACTACCTGCATAGCCTTTGGAGCGTACTTGGCAATATCTTCAGTGAAATGAGTCACTGCTTCATCACGACTGATTTTGCACTTGGTACAACTTGGTTCTTCAGACTTCCATTTCTTTCCACACTTCGGACAACGTTTTCCATCCCAAGATTTCTTCGCTGCAGCGCCAACTCTTTGGACAAGCTCGTCCTTGCTTACTGTTTCGCTATCCTTCTTCTTCTTTGGTTTTCGTCGAAGAACAACTGCAGTTGGGAATATTCCAACATCGGATCCCCTAGTAGCACCTCTCATCTTTCTTGCGGCAAATATACCACGTTGAAATTCGTCAAGCGCCAATAGGAGTGAGAATACAGACATAACTGTGAATCCGACGGTGATCAATCCTGGTATTGTGAAAATCGAGGCAGTCCCCTGTGGACCAAGTAGTAGTACAAACGATTCTGAAACAGCTGTGGTGTTTGTACCTTGAGTATAATTGAATCCAAAAATACCAGTCAAGCTGCCTCCTAGCATTCCTAAACCACCTGTAT
>JAEOST010000131.1 GCA_016840245.1 Candidatus Thorarchaeota archaeon | reverse complement strand
GTACTAGTTCGTGGTGATGAGAAGCAGGCACCTTATGGTGTCTTTGTCCACGTCACTGAGTCAAGTATCCGTTCTCTGGATTCCGTAATGAGGACCCTACAGTTCTTGAGAGCAAAAGCGGTCTCACTTGGACTTTACCTAGTCCTTGTACTTGGTACAGTCCAATCTAACTTAGCAAGAATGGCATTAGACTTTCACGGAAAGATGAGCGTTGGTTGGAAACACCAGGTTCGAATTCCAGACATGCTCCGTTTTCTCAACAAGATACGACCAGTTATGGAACGACGCATCAAGGGCACAATGTTCGAAAACCTAACTCGTCAGATATTCATCAATACCCACACAAATTGCTTCGAATTGAATTTCGAGAATGGGAAAGTAGGAGAGATTCAGGATATAGGAGCACCAGAATCTGGAGCCAAGAGGAGCATACGTACATCTCAAAGTGACTTTGTTCGATTGATTCTGGGTGAGTATACTATTGAGGAGATCAACCTGACTAACATAGATTTCATTATCCAAGGAGGATGGAGAGAGTTAGTTACTACTATCTTTCCTAAAGGGGAGAGCTATATTTTTCCCTACCATTGCTAGTAGAGTCTAGAGGTCCGGAATCTTAATCTCAACTTGGAACTGAGTTCCGCAGGGACAGCCAGCAACTATTGGAAATGTTTCTGCGGTATCAACACTAATTTTAGCTCCCTGATGGGCTGCTTGGTCTATCATGACCTGCATATGATGAACCATGTATTTTGAGAAGCCCTGTACTAGGTCAGGAATTGACATATCATTAATCCAAAACACGTAACGTTCACAATTCGGACAGTGGCTCAGGAGTGTGTGAGTGGTATCACCACACGAAGTACAAGTCAGTTCTTGTTGGTGGTAATCTGGTGCTTTCGGAGCTGGAATTTCGAGCTTGTTCTGTGTGCCACATCTGTAGCAGTAGTATTCGAATTCAACCATTTTTTTGACCCTTCTACTCTATTCATAGACTGTCATTAGTCACTGTACAATAAGGCTTGATAACCATGTTTTGAACTTATCGCGACTCAAAGCTTAGGTGCTAATAAGGATGGATTCGGAAGAATTCATGGGTGCAAGAATGCAAGTACATAGACCAACGTCCAGGTTAATGTCATTACTCCTGGTCTATCTTACAGAGAACTATCTTAGTGGGACCGATCCATGTAGCTCATGTGGAACTCTTACACCGGTATTTGGTAAGACTTTCCAAATAAATGAAAAATCGGTCTGTTTAGACTGCATCATTCAACGTATCGAAGGAAAGACTCCTCCAGTTTCATGGGAATTACCCGTAAGATAGAACGAGGCATAAAGTGAAAAGCGGGTTATGCAGATGGCATAACTTGGTGGCATTGATGAAGCGTAGAGTACAACCTCATCTTAGAGTTGGAGAAGGTGACGTAGAGAAGGTCGTTATTATCACAGGTAATCCCGACCGTGTACCTAAGATTGCCTCTAAGTTTAAGGATCCAGAAGAAGTAGCTAGATATCGCGGTTTCGTGACCTATCGAGCCTATACACCTGGTGGCGTTGCGGTGACCATCTCAGGCACCGGAATTGGAACCCCATCAACACACATCTGTATCGAGGAACTTGCGAAACTGGGTCCTGAGACCATGATTCGTGTTGGGTCCTGTGGTGGTATAGACCCGAAGGTCAAAACAGGTGATGTTGTTGTACCTACTTCAGCAATACGTGATGAACGTACTAGTTTGAATTACACTCCAATGGAGTATCCAGCCGTTGCTAGTCCACAGTGGACACTTGCACTTCATGAGGAAATCAGCAAGTTACTTCCAGCAGACCGTATACACCTAGGTGTGTGCTGGACAAGCGATGTCTATTATGTTGACGATCATCAGAGAATCCTCGACCAATGGACTCGAGCCAATGTAAAATGTGTTGAAATGGAGAGTTCGCTACTATACGTTTTTGCTTCAACAAGGGGATTGAATGCAGCCTCAATTCTAGCATGTGATGGAAACCTTCATGGTGCACAGAAGACTGAACAATCTGACGAGTCTGAAGCCAGTGGGGAACAGGATCCCCTCTTAGTTGAGGCTGTTGAGAAAGAGATTCAGGCCACAGTAGCTGCTATTGACAGAATATATGGATAATCCTTTCTGGTAAAAATCTATGTCAGAGAGGTCAAGAATATGCCATCCAATGCGGAGACTGCCAGTCCTTCT
>JAEOST010000130.1 GCA_016840245.1 Candidatus Thorarchaeota archaeon | reverse complement strand
AGGCACTCTGGATTTATTCACACAGAATTCAGGTTTCAGAAAAGCGACTAGGAAACCCTGTTGAATGACCTGCGCTAGCGATTAGTTTAAATCTGCAACTCAAAGTCAGTGATTTTGAAAGCGTGCGCTTGTAGTCTAACGGTATGATAGAGCCCTTCCAAGGCTCTGACCCGGGTTCAATTCCCGGCGAGCGCACCATCATTTTCTCACATTCAGCAACACAATCCTTTTGTTTGTACCTCTGAAACTCAACTTCGACCTACGACTACCACGTAAGGTGCGCAAGTACCAACCTTTGACGAGGCAACCCCATGGAATCTCTCAGACATAATGGCATACTTGTCCTGCAACCCCCAGAGTACCAAAGACTCACTATAACCATAAGGGGTGAGGACGTAACTCTTACTCATATTCAGGAAGAGATGGCTCAAGCATGGGTGAAGAAGCTAGGGACCCCTTATGTCGAGGATTCAGTGTTCATCAAGAACTTCATGCGGGACTTCAGTAAAGCATTGAATATCAGACCACAACTTACGTTAGATGAGATCATATTCGACTCTGTGATTCGAGTCGTTGAAGCTGAACGTGCACGTAAGGAAGCTATGACAAAAGAAGAGAAGAAAGCAGCACGAGAAGAGCGTAAGATTGTGAGAGATCAACTGAAGGAGCAGTATGGGTTTGCTATTGTGGACGGAGAGTCTATGGAGCTCGGTAACTATCAAACCGAACCATCGGGAATCTTCATGGGACGTGGAGAACATCCTCTCAGGGGAAGATGGAAGAGAGGTGCTACGTACAGTGACATCACGTTGAATCTATCTCCTGATGCTCCTGTTCCTCCTGGTGACTGGAGGGAGATTATCTGGGCATCGGAAACTATGTGGGTAGCAAAGTGGATAGACGAGCTTACTGGTAGTCAGAAGTATATCTGGCTACATGACAGTACACCAATAAAGCAGGAGCGTGAGGCTGCAAAGTTCGATAAGGCCCTCAGAGTAGAGAAGATAATCGACACCATCAGAGATCATATCATGGAGGGTATTCATTCTGACAAACTTAAGCGAAGAATGGTGGCTGCTGCCTGCTATCTAATTGACAATCTAAGTCTTAGAGTTGGTGATGAGAAGGACCCAGAAGAAGCTGACACTGTAGGGGCTACCACGCTTCGTGTTGAACATCTATCATTCAGGAGTAACACCATTGTATTCGATTTCTTAGGCAAGGATAGTGTTGCCTGGCATAAGGAATTGGAGCTTCAAGAGGAAGTCTACGATGTCTTCAAGGAACTCTATGACAATGCAATATCCCGATTAGAGTCATTCAAGGGACGAAAGGGTAGGAGAACCGATGCTGACCCCAAAAAAGTGGCACAGATATTTCCAACAATCCGGAGCAGTCATGTAAATCGATTTCTCAATGAGATAGAATCTGGGCTCACAGCTAAGATGTTCAGAACATTCCATGCATCTGTCACCATGCGTGAGGAGCTCAGGCAGAGCAAAGCAAAACGAGCTGATCCAGAATTCATCAAGAAAGAGGCTTTCAAACGTGCTAACCTTGAAGTGGCTCGTGTCATGAACCACACAAAACAAGCTCCCAAGGGCTGGTCCAAGACATCAGTTCGCTATGAGGACCGACTGAAAAAAGGTAGTGAGAGAATTGAGAAAGCAAAGAAAGCACACTCAGGGACACGTGCACGCCTCAGGGCAGCGAAGAAGAAAGAGAAGCAGCTGCGTGACACAAAACAGGTTCTCGTTACCAAACAGAAGTTAATTGTGGAGAAGAACTGGGAATCTGTCAAGTCTTGGAGAGAACGACGTGACAAGGCCAAGATAACCTGGGATAACGCACGGAGTCAAAAAAGTAGAACTCGTAGCAGCAAGAGGAAGGGTAAGACTACCAAGAAGGAACGACTTGAAGAGGCGCAGGAAAGAATCGAGAGAGCACGCGAAAGACTTGACAAGGCAGAAGATGGGCTATCACGGGCACGTGAAAGATATCAGAAAAGCAAGACTGCATTGGATAGGAAGCAGGAGTCATTTGCTTCCTTCAAGAACCTATCAGATGAACGTATCCAAAGAACTGAACGTTCCGTTGAAACAGCTAAGGAGCGCGTCAAGAAAGCTGAACTTGCTAGACAGAAGATCCAAATTGATTATTCACTTGCCAAATCATCTCGAACTTGGAATCTAGGAACCTCACTCAAGTCGTATATCCATCCACGTGTTGTGCACAAGTGGTGTAAACGAGTTGAACTTGACTGGACGAAAGTGTACTCCAAGACCCTACAAAAGAAGTTCAGCATCTTCTTTGAAGCATGAGATCTTAATCTTTGCAGACCAAACTAGATTTGATTTCCAAATGGGTCAATTTTCAACTAACTCTATCTCATTATCATTAGTAGCGCCAATACCAATCTTCCCAGCCTGACAGATTTGTGGCAGTTCCCAGACATCACATTCAAGTCTATTCTTTGCACCATAGCTCTGTAGGACTCTGACTCCTTCTACGTCTATGGCAACCATATCCCCACTGGCAAGAATGAAATTTGGTGACTCCAACTGACCTGACATGGGACCTCCTGTGACAAAGACCTTCCTTGCATCCATAACAATAAGATCTGGATTGAAGAATGAAGCAAGATCCGCTATCTTCGATTCAAGTTTGCGGAAGTGCATCTTCAATCGTTCTTCTTTCTTAATCCATCCCACAAAGAGCTTCATACTAGCAGTGAATCTGGCAAAACGATGGGTCTTCAGACAAGGTGCAAGAATTAGTTTTTCTGTTTCCAATGCAGGTTTTCCAATGGAGCCGCATTTCAACACAGTCCCCTTGGGAAAATCCACTTTCTCCCAGGGATGCTCCTCTAGGAAAATGGTTTCAGCGTCTAACTCATCCGCAACAGCAAGTATTCCAATTTTTTCTGCAACACCCCTTGATTTGACCCTCAGAGTCGAGCTATCAATTATTCGAAGTTTATCTGCTCCTGCACCGAGTATCTCTTCTCCAAGTGCTTTTACAAAGGCAGGGTCGCTAGATGCTGGATAAGCGTCTGCTGTGTTCAAGTTCGGTTTAATGGTAACAGTGTCCCCTGGTTTGATTACCCGTTCAAATCCTCCTATGAGGTCTACTGCCTTCCTGATACTAGTTCTCAGGTCGTCTTCAACTTTCACCTTACTGACAAGATGACGACCGTCACGGATGAAGCTCATAATACAAATGTGTCAATCATTGACAATGAAATACGTTTCTCCATAGGAGCTTTTCTTACCGAATCTTACAATCATAAGAGGTTACTCTGATGTCTATCACCAGTCAATTGCCCCTTCAGAGAACCTGCGATGGAGATTATCAAGGACACGGTCCCAAGCACTGTCAAAGTACTCATACACCTGATTCCACTCTTCACCTTCACCCCATCCGCAGTGGGTCAAGGTGACACTTGTTCTACCAATACCGGTCTGTTGGAATTGTAACACTACCCACGTCTTTACACCTCGCAGTTTTCCAAATTGAGGAGGTGCATTCCACTCGAATGATAACATCTCCTTTGGCAGATAACTGAGTATCCTCAATCCCTCTCCACCCCTTTGACCTATGGGGGCTGAGGAAACGAAGTACATCTCATACTGTCCCCCAATTCGTAGATCTACCTTTGCTCTTGGAGCAAAGAATGACTCTGCTCCCTCAGTTGTTGTCCATGCATTCCAGACCTCGTCCAAGTCAGCATCTACTGTTCTCTCTTTCCGAATAGACCTCTCAGATGGATCAAGTCTGTCAACGTAGAATGGTTCACCCCCAGGGTCTATTATCTCGAGTCTATCAAGGAATGGAATTCTGATGACCATTGTACCCCCAGTACCCTCTCTCATCAAGATCCCCTTTCTATAGAATCTGTAGTAGGCTCCAGGTGGAATGATTTTAGCATAAGTTTTGATATAGACTGTTAGGAGGACTACGATAATTGTGGCAAATAATGCCATGACAACAGCTAGATTTCCAGCTAGCAAATCAAGGATTCCTGTCTGCATAATACTCCCTTCATTACATCACAATACTGACACATATAGAACTCCTTTTCAAGATATAAACATCAGCGAGAACGGTGGACATTGACAAGAACGTGGAAATATGCGGGTCCAATCTTTGATGCGCATACACACATTGGAAATCCTGACAATCTGGACCGGATGGTTGAGATTGAACAAGAGTATGGGATAACAGCTCAAATTGGGATTGTACACTCTAAGGATGGATTACACGCCGCAAGAGAACGGTATCCTCGGAGGTTCGTATTTGCAAAGTATCTATCCTTGGGAGATATCGCTCACTACAAGGTTGATGGAGTAATTGATGAGATATCCACTCTCAAAGACGAGGGCTACACTCTTGCTAAGGTCTGGTTTGGTCCTCGTTGGCGTGACTATATTGAAGATGTACCTGGCGATTTCAGTGTGGACAATCCAAAATTGGAGCCAGTCTTTCAGGCTCTGGAGGATAATGATGTCCCTCTCCTAATCCATGTGGCAGATCCGGACACTTATTTTGCTAATCAGTACAAAGATACAGCAAAGTATGGTACAAAGGCTGAGAATCTCGCTCAGATTGAGGGTGTATTGGAGAAACATTCTGACGTGACCTTTCAGATTCCACACTTTGGGGCTCAACCAGAGATCCATCGATTACCTGCTCTCGCAAGTTGGCTAGACTCATACCCGAACATGATTCTCGATACTGCCTCATCGCGGTGGATGGCTAGGGAACTCAGTAAGGACGTGAAACAGGCGCGTGAGTTTCTGATACGTTTCGCTGACAGAATCCTCTTTGGTACTGACCTATCCTCCAATCATCAAGACAAGGGTCATTATGAAGGACGCTATTTTGCACAGAGAATCCTCTGGGAAACAAAAGAACGGGAAACACCGCTACCCTTTGATGATCCAGACACGAAGGATATGGGCGGCACTATAATCAACGGACTAGACTTACCTCTCTCTGTTCTCAAGAAACTCTATTGGGAAAATGCTACTAGAGTATATGGAGATCCAACGCAGAATTGAGAAGAAGTGGTGCGTCTGCCGGGACTCGAATTCCCGACCACGTTCGAGAAATGAACGCAGTT
>JAEOST010000129.1 GCA_016840245.1 Candidatus Thorarchaeota archaeon | reverse complement strand
CCTCAGCATCTTTTGACACAAGATACCTAGCATAGGCTACTGATGAATAACGACATTCACCCTCTACACAGAAATCTGCTATGCATTGTTTCTGGACCCAACTATCAAAGGCATCCAGTGCCCTAATCACTCTTGGATTAGTGTTGCCAGAGAGAAGAAGTGCTCTTGCAGTCTCCATACTTAGAATGTACTTGACTGCCAATCGAGTGTGTAGTCGCTCTCCTGTCGGTAATCTGCGTTCTTCGTAGTCTTTGTCACTTGGTACAAATGAGCCTACCTCAATACCGTAGATTCTCTGTCTACCGAGAAGTAGATCAGTCTGCTCAGAATCTAACGACTCATCATAGGTGTCCTCAAGAACCTCTGTAATTGCCTCACTACTTGCGAACATCAAATAATGGTCAACACACTGCCTTTTGTACATATATCTCGTTATTTGCGAGCTTGTGAAACAATGATTCAACCAGTTTTTTTGATACAGCGTTTCGCTATCAAACAGGCGATAGCTCCTGCACCAAGACCATTGCCTATATTTACCACAGCCAAGCCTGGAGCACATGATTGCAGCATGGATGCCAACGCTGTCTCTCCCTGACCCCCGTACCCATATCCAGTTGGTACTGGAACGCCAATAACTGGAATATCAGACAACGAAGCCAGAACGGTTGGAAGGGCTCCTTCCATACCTGCGAAAACTACTAGCACATCTGTGCCCTCTTCAATAACTTTCTTTACCGGCTCTATGAGTCTATGCATGCCCGCTACGCCAACATCATAGAAGGTCAAAGCTTCAACACCCATAATACGAGCTATAGCCTCAGCCTCATAGGCATACGCTATGTCGGATGTACCAGCAGTCATAATCGCAATCTTCCCTTCTTTTGGAGGTTCAATCCAGTCCTTTGAGTGTATGAGAACAGTGAGATGTGTTTCAGAACCATTAGCTTCAAACACAAGATTACCAAATGCCTCTTTCACTGCAGTGAGTTTGTGTTGGTTCATTCTGGTTAGTAATGCTACACTATTGTTGGTTATCATAACATCTACAATTTTGATTAGAGAATTGACACTCTTGCTCTCAGCAAAGACAACCTCTGGAACACCACTCCGAGTTTCCCTGCTCAGGTCAATCATTCCGATGTTGCCAACTTCAGCGAGTGCCATGAACTTAATTTTATCTTCAGCTTCTTTAACAGTAATCTTACCTTCTGCTAAAGCTTCCAGTATCTCACGTGTTGTTGTCATTGCGTTCACCTATGGATGGGTCTCAGGTGTTATTGTCCTTTCCGATGTGTCTCTCTAGATAGTTGCCTTCAATCATACTCTTGATCTTCATCATTGGCAATCGAACGGAATCATCTTCGAAGCTATCAGTGAGAGAACGAAGGTCTTCATATTCAACATTCGCAGTCAGTACGGAACCATCTTCCCTACGAATCACCTTGATCCGAACTTCTCGATCAAACGGTATACCAAGGGATGATAGATTCACCTTCACTTGTTCAATATCATAATCCATAGCAATGTGTTCATCACGAATTATTCGATATCCCAGTGAACCTAGTTCAGCTAGAAGAAATCCAATAACGGGTTCAAGATTCTTCTCAGACACATCAACGAAGAATAGATATTCAGGGCGACCTTTCTTGGTAAGGGCCGGAACGACATGAACATTGTGAGCTCCTCGCTCAATTGAGGTTTCGATGAGATAAGGAACTACTTCACCACTCACATTGTCAACATTGATCATTAATAGCAATTAATCTGATCCTCCAGACAAAAAAAAGAAGAGGGGTAGGGGATATATCCCCTACGCTTTAGGTAGAGCTTCGTGCTCTTCCATTTGCAGCCATTTGTAGAGTTCCTTGGCTAGCTCACTAACCTTGAATGCATTATCTTTGGCACCTGGAATAGCGCACGAGAGGTAAGCACCCTTCTCAGACTCTTTAGCTGCCTTCTTGGGTTCCATTCCCATAACTGCGGCCATTGCGGCTGGCACTGTGATGTTCATGATACTGAAACCAATGTATTGTAGTTCCTGTGACACAACGTTACCACAAAACAGTACCCAGACATACAATGGGTCATCTCTGTTCTTACCCTTCAATACAAAGTCAAGCGTTGCATCACCGGAGAGATTCTCTATACTATACTTCTTGCCTTCGATCTCAAGATCGTAGCTGATGAATGAGTCAAAGCCCCAGAACTTCTTGGTGAAGTCATCACAACGACGGGCCTGTGGTCTAAGTTCAGTGAACTTGATTTTCACATCACACTTGATTACACCCAGCATCTGTAAGAACCATGTAAGTATGGCTGATCCTCTTGCCTCAACGTATGCTAATCTCTCCTCGTCAAGATGCTTTGAGATTTCACCAGGACCCTTACCCTCCTTTGTCATATCATAGGCGGTCTTTATTCTCCTGGTCAATGCCCGGGTCATCACTGGTTGACTTGCCTTGATCAGCACATCAGTAACAAAGCCCCTTGAGGCTTGTTCAGCTTTCCTAGCTACATTGTTGATTCCTGCTAGTGCCATCTCTGGATCAATGAATCCGCTGAATTTGTATTCTCGGACCTTAGTTGCAGCATCGTCAAGATCCCAATCATTCTGAGTCAACATTCGGAGAATTGGAACGATGTCTGAGTTCAAGTGACCACTTGGTGGGTTGACAGGTCCTCCTGAGAAGCCTGCATACATCAATGGTGCTTCTTGAAATCCAGCAAACATTTCATTCAATGCCATTGAACCAATCAATGAAGCTCCACCAACATCTTTGAGCAGGAGTCCGAAGTCACCTATGAGGTCAGCAGTGTCAATCTCTTCGTTTGTACCGCGCCAGTGGATTTTGGGTGGTAGTTTTGCACCCTCAACCGCGCCTAATCCTGCAAAGTAGCTTGACATCTTTGTTCCAAAGGGTCCATACTCTTCACCAGCAAAGGCATCAGGATGAACAATCTCCATAGTGACTGCTGCAGAGAGCAGAGCACACCACAATGGACTAGGAGTCATTCCAGCACCAGCAAAAGCATTGGCCATTGCTTCAGCACCAATCTTTGCTAGGTTCTGTGCTAACTCGGGAACCATGTGATCTTCTGCAAGAGAAGCATGTCCGTAGATTGCACCTCCACTTAGAAAGAGAGGTAGAGTCATTCCGTCAACCTTTGTGGCTTTCTTGTCCATTATGGCTTGATAGATTGCCATGTAGGCTGGGAATG
>JAEOST010000128.1 GCA_016840245.1 Candidatus Thorarchaeota archaeon | reverse complement strand
GAGATTATTGACGACTCAAGGATAGTTGCATCAGTACCGACGCTGAAAGAGTTGTCCAGTAGCAAAGTGACATTGATGGCTCATCAGGGACGACCAGGAAGCTCTGACTTCATCTCTCTAGAATCACATACTGCTATCATGAAGAAACTTGGAATCAATGCCAAGTTTGTTGATGACATCTTTGGAGAGCAAGCCAAAGAGGCCATTCAGGGCCTTGAGAATGGAGAGGTGTTGGTCCTTCAGAATGTCAGATACTTCGATGGCGAGTTGAAGAAGGCACCTCCCGAAGAGGTGGCCCAGGAGGCACTTGTCCAAGAACTCTTTCCTCTCTTTGATTTGTTTGTAAATGATGCATTTGGAGCCGCTCATCGCTCACAGGCATCACTTGTTGGATTCACCACAGTTCTTCCATCGGTGGCTGGGCGACTTGTTGAGAAGGAGATTCGTACACTTACAGATGCCACTGCTACCGAACATCACCCATGGACGCTTGTCCTTGGTGGTGCAAAGGTAGCTGGTAAAGTAAAGACACTGAAGAAACTTCTAGATGCTGACAGGGTTGACCAAGCCTTACTTGGCGGGTTGATCGGTACCCTATTCTTGATTGCTCAGGGCCTTATCCCAGAGTCCTACTCAAAACCAATCAAGGGGTTTGATGATGCAGTAGATACAGCCAGACAGCTATTGAAGGACTATGAAGACATCATTGTCCTACCAGAGGATGCTGCTGTAGAGCGAGATGGCAAACGAGTTGAGTGCAGTTTTGATGAGATGAACGGTGACCCATTCTTCGATATTGGTGCAGGGACAATAGAGAGTTATGTCAAGGCAATCAAGGACTCTGCAGTTGTCTTTGCCAATGGACCTATGGGATTCTTTGAGAAGGACGCATTTGCTCTAGGTACCAAGGGAGTGTTGGATGCCATTGCATTATGTGACGGAATAACCGTAGTGGGTGGTGGACACCTGGGGTCCATGGCTCTGAAGAATGAATTATCCGATAAAATCACCCACATCAGCACAGGTGGGGGTGCAACAATAAACTTCCTCACAGGAAAGACTCTTGACTTGATAGCAGCCCTAGAGGTTGCTGCAAAGAGGATGGATCAATGATGCAAGGAAGCGTTCTTAGTTCCTTAATACCAATACTGTGGACTTCCTATCTACTCGTAGTGAATCTGATTGCCTTCGGAGGTATGTGGTGGGACAAGAGGAAGGCACGCCAACAAGATTGGCGTGTGTCTGAAGGTACGCTCTATATACTGGCCTTTATCGGGGGTGCTATCGGTATCATTGCTGGGATGTTCAAGTTCAGACACAAGACTCAGAAACGATCATTTCAAGCAGTAGTCTTTATTGGATTTCTCATCTCATTGTTCCTCTATTACTACACACTTACAACTTGGATTGCTATTATGGGACCTGCACCACCGTCTTAGTAATTGTATTACAATTTAACTGTCCAAGAAGAAGAATGGAGCCTCAGGCGAGACTTGAACTCGCGACCTGCTGATTACAAGTCAGCCGCTTAAGCTGTGCCCTTGAATTCAAAGACACTATAGCCGGACTAAGCCACTGAGGCACTTCATGAAAATCGGGCACCTTTTTCGTTTTAAAAGATATTCCTTTGACATCAAGTAACTATCAATCGTCTAACGCTTGTCGTGATAGGTGTTGTCAATGATCACTGCATAGGCCAGAAGCATCAATCTATCAACACTTGGATCCACGACATGAATGACGTATCTATCCTTGAAGTTGAACATAGGAGCAAAGATATCTCGGAATTTGTCCCCCTTCTTAATCACCGCATAGATTCTCTTCTTATCTTCGGGATCTCGAATCTCGAAGTTCCATTTTGTGACGCCTCCTTGGGCCTTGAAGATTGGTTGGTCATTTGCATCATACATACTGATCGAACCCCTGAAGGCAATCATAGCAGCTTTTGCTCGACCAATCATTGTTTCATTCTCGTCTGGTAGCTTGACATCATAGATGGGACGTGCACTGATCAGTTTCTTGTTTATGATACATATTGGGATTCCATCCATATTCTCAAGAGTGATTTCAGCACGCATCGAGAGAAGTTTTCTCCTCATGACGCCAATCTGTGTTCCATCGGGAGCGTAGATTTCACCACCGCCAAATTTCCAAGCCTTTTCATGCATTACGTAGTATTCAATTCTGGGGTCTAAAAGAGTCATAATTATTCTCCAAGAATGAGCTGTATTGCAGGAATTTAAGCAAACACTGCATAAACAGGTTCACAACGAACATGTTTATGAAGCCTGATGTCCAAATAAGATACGGTCCTAACGCATGTGTTGATAGTCACCCTTGTGACATCCACGTGATACAAAGGCCCAAGACACATGAGAAAGTTAAAATGCATAACACGTAATTGAAATACGTGTATCAAGTACTAGATGGTGGAAATAGCTGATGGACATCTACGGTGATATAACTACCGCGATACGACAATTCTTTGAAGATTTTGCTGCAACTATGCAGGGTTTTGGACTCCCGTTTGAATGGACTGCCTGGTTAATAATATTCTATTCTATACCTGTCTGGCTCATCATTATCGGTCTAGTACTCAAGGTCAGACGTGGTGGTGGTGGTAGTGTACCTGATGGCGTAAAGGCTATCATTGCATCTACAGGCGATGTATCTGCAGGAATGTCAGGTACAAAGAAAGTACCTTTCCTGAGAGATCCATCCGATGCACTAGTATTTCTCAAGGTTGAAGAGAATGCTGTTGAACAAGCAATAGCCGCAATTGATTTCTATGCCAGCAAGGGCGAAATGGATGAGTCATTGAAAGATCAGATGACTGCACTCTATCAAGAGCGACTTGGTGGCGTCCGTGCTGCAATTATGGCAGATGAGAAGTTCAAGGAGCTTGTCGACACATCACAAGAGGTCGATCGTGCACGTTCAGATTATCTACGCAAAATGGAAGCAATGTCTGGTACCCAAGTCGAAACCGAGGCTGATACCGGTCCACCAAGTGTTGGAATGCCGGGTAAAGTCAGTGAAGGGGCACCAGCAGTAAGCACCCCCGCAACAGGACCCCCAGGTGGCGGAGCTCCTAGTGGAGGACCCCCAGGTGGCGGAGCTCCTGGTGGAGGACCCCCAGGTGGCGGAGCTCCTGGTGGAGGACCCCCAGGTGGCGGAGCTCCCGGTGGAGGACCCCCAGGTGGCGGAGCTCCCGGCGGAGCACCTCCAGATGGTACACCCGGTGGCACTGCTCCCGATAGTGGAGTTCCTTCAGGACCTCCAGGTGGAGGCGCACCCGATGGAGCACCAAGTGGTGGCCCAAAGAGCTCTCTACAATCAGAAATGCTTGCAGAAATGGAGCGTCTAAAGTCACTCATGAGTGGGGACTAATCGTCCCCCAGTACTATTTTTCCATATTTTTTCACTGTAGAGTGATTACCAACCGCAGAAGTAATGGTCTGGAAGGATTTTTGAGAAGGTCCACTACAACCAGTCATACAACACATTGGAATCTATAGATATGACAAGCGCAAAACTCAATGCTGCACAAAGTGCAATCAAACTGATACCGAAGAGCGGAGCTATTGGCCTAGGCAGCGGCTCTACAGTTGCAATCTTTGCAAAAGAGCTGGGTCGCCAGATAGCTGATGGAGAGGTCGATGTCAGTGTAGTTCCGAGCTCATACCAAGCATACCAGCTAGCTGTCGAGCATAGAATTCCACTCACAAACTTGGATTCGAATCCGTCACTACTTCTCGCAATTGATGGTGCAGATGAAGTAGATAAGGATCTTAATCTCACTAAGGGTGGCGGGGGCGCTTTGTTTCAGGAAAAAGTAGTAGCATCTGCATCTGAACAGCTGATTATAATCGTGGATGAGTCCAAACTTGTGGATAAACTCGCAACAATATTCTTGATTCCCATTGAGATACTTCCGTTTTCGTTAGGTGTTGTTCTAAGGAAGATAGAGAAAATGGGAATCACACCATCCGTGAGGCAGGCCGAGAGGAAGATGGGTCCTGTAGTTACAGACAATGGTAACTTCATTATTGACCTGAAGTTTCCACAACCAATCAATGATCCTGCAAAGGTAGCCATCGATTTGAAGATGATTTCGGGTGTTGTGGAAACCGGGCTGTTTGTCGGAATGACCAACGAGGTTCATGTGGGCAAAGACGATGGTGCATACATAATCAAAAAATAGATTGGCGGGCCCGCCAGGATTTGAACCTGGGACGCCTTGCTGTCCCCAACCCTTTCTCAGGGTTATAGGAGGCAAGTACCCTATCCAGACTAGGTCACGGGCCCCATTTTCCATCGAGCCAATACTAAGTTGTTAAAGCTTTTGTACTTAACAGATTATTGAGCAACTCTTGCAGTGATAGTTGCACCTTCTTCCATGGCATCAACTAAAGCACTTCCCTGCCTGGTCTTGATGCGAATAGCACTCTCACCATTTCGACCTATTACAGTAGTCAGAAGATACTGGTCATTGGCAAAAATCTCTACTCTCTGCTTCGCATACTTCCGTCCTGCATAGATTGTAACTTTCTTCTTTGAGTAGCTGACAGAAACAGGCACACTCTCACCAGGAGTTCCACGCCTTGGACCCGGTCGGTCTCTGGAATCTGTAGAAATCCTACCTCTCACGGGTACAACTACTTTTTCGCCACCAAAGGTGAACATCTCATATTCCAGTACCCCTCGTTCAAAATCTCGTACCTCAACTACTGGACGTGCAAGGTCTCTTTGTGAGCCGCCCATTCCTGTAGGCAGTTTGACCTTGAGTGATAGTGCAGAAACCTTGGATACTTGACCGGCCTCTATCTGAATTACCGTATCAACTGTACTCTGAATTTGTCCCAGCTCAACTCGACCACCAAGTATCAATCGTTGAATCGAGTCTATTGCAGAACCTGCATGAACAACACCTACCATGCCAACTCCTGCTGATCGTAGATCGGAATATGCCTGAAAGTCCGCATTCTTTCTCAATTCATCATAGATTACAAAGTCAGGACGCACAAGTAACAGGATATCAGCAGCCTTTTCCATACTGCCATCTA
The DNA here is from genome assembly GCA_016840245.1 of Candidatus Thorarchaeota archaeon. Next base: position 5,167 of record JAEOST010000128.1, on the reverse strand, counting down.
ATGGAGAGTATTGTACAATGGAGTCTTCTACCTGAAGGTCTCTTGGTTGTTCCAGAGTCTTCACAACATTGCCTTTGTTACTGTAGAACTCTGCTAATGCTGCAGCAAAGGTACTCTTACCTGAACCAGGTGAGCCTGAAACTAGGATGCCCTCTGCACGAGATTCCAGACGAGTCATGAGCTTAACGCTCAAATTGTAATCATCCATACTTAGTTTTACAATTGGCCGAATAGCTGAGATTTCCATCTTGTCTGCAAATGGTCGTGTAGCAATGGCAATCCTGAGGTTTCTAAGCTGAACAACAGCTGCACCCTCTTCTTCTATCTCAATAAAGGAATCCTTGTCATTCCTTGCAGTTTGAAGTATTGCATCTGCAAGTATTTCCAACTCATCGTATGTGAGCAATCTGTCTGATAGCTCAACCAAGTCCCAGTTTCCCGGCTCCCCTCTCTTGGCACGAGGAGGGTTTTTCTCCACAAGATGAACACTCATTGTACGGTCGTCAAAGAACGCCTTAAGCGTCAGAATATCCTCGCTGTCTTCAAAGTCATCCCAGTCGTCATTCATTCTGATTCACTGCTCCGGTCACGTAGTGTTGCCTGCGCAACTCGATAGTAGTTCACTTCTCCATTCTGATCGACGAGAGCAAAGATTAGTTTCTTCCTTGCTGCTATTGCAGTTTCTGTAACTGTATCAAGGTCATTCAATGATATAGCCACACCCTCTCTGAGTACATAGACCAGTTGATTAGCTGAGGATGTACCTGGGCGTTCGCCACGAGCATATACCCTAAATCCAATACCGCCACCGAATCCCTGTCGTACCGCATATCCTATACTCCGGAGATCACGGAATACCAGATACTTGACCCATAAATCAGAGTCACTCGGGAGTAGATGATTTACAATATATTTTGCATCAATCACTTCACCGGAAGGTGATGCAACAGTGATTCTTTTTCTCTCAATTAGATGAAGCATCTCAACGGGCTCAAGTTCAAGTCTGTTATCATCAAGCCTAGTTCCATAGAATCCCTGCTGTGAGATTCTATCAGTTTCTTCCTTGACGACATATCCCTTTCCATTTTCAAATACCACTTGTGCTGGATCCTCCTCTTCAAGAGGCTCTTCTTCGATGACTACGTCTTCCAAGTCTTCTGCAGGTACGAATGGTGGATCTTCGCCATTTTCTGACAACTTACTATCGCCTACAAGGCTTCACACCCATCGGACTTGAGAAAAACCCTTCGACGTGTCCAATAACAAGAACTATAGCACTAATACATGGTCGTGGACGCCGTGACAGACAACGACTTTACCAAAGAACTTCAAGAGTTCATCAAAGGTGCTAAGAAGATTGCCTTACTTGGCATTGGTAATGACCTCAGGACGGACGATGGGCTAGGTCTATACATCATTGATGGACTGAAAGAGAAACTCAGCGACCCTCATCTTCTGCTTGAGAATGTAGGTTCTGTCCCTGAGGCCTTTGCACGTCCACTTGCTGAGTTTGGAGCGGAGCGAGTCATCATGGTTGATGCTGCAGACATGAGGAAACCTGTAGGTCATACAGAACTTGTTACCAAGGATCGCATAGGTGGTATCGCAATCACCACTCATAGTATGCCACTCTCTTTCTTGATGGCATATTTAGAGCAAGAAACCGGCGGTGAGACCGTATTATTGGGTGTGCAGCCAAGAAGTATAGAATTTGGTGAGGGACTCACACCTGATGTGGAGGAGGCCGCTCGGAAGATTATTAGTAGCTTGGAGAATCTGCTTAAAGCACACTTGAGAGGAAATGACAATGTATCGAACAATTGAATGGTTAGACGACACGAACGAGGTCCGCCTTGTAGACCAGCTAAAACTTCCCTTAGTCACTGGACACATAGTGACAAAGAAACATGAACGAATGGCACATGCAATTAAGGTCATGGAGATTAGAGGCGCTCCAGCTATTGGTGCCGCAGCAGCAATGGGTATGGCACTGGCTGCAATTGAGAGCAAGGCTAAGACAAAGGATGAGCTACTACCCTTTCTTGAAACGGCGGCAGTGACCCTCAACACACGTCCCACTGCCTCCAACCTGACATGGGCAACAGCACGTATGCTGAAGGTTGCAAATGCCACTGAAGGGAGTGCAGATGAGATAGTCCAGAGATTGATTGAGGAGGCAAAGGAGGTTGCAGAGGAGGATGTTCGGATGTGCAGGGGTCTAGGAGAGAATGCACTTCAGTTCATCAAACCTGGCTTCACTATTCAGACAATATGCAATGCTGGCTCTCTGGCAACAGTTCATCTAGGCACTGTGGGCGCAGTAGTCCGTGTGGCACATGAGAAGTATAATGGCGATATCAAGGTCTATGCGGCAGAAACACGCCCAAGACAACAGGGTGCAAAACTCACTGTGTATGAGTTCATGGAGGATGGTATTGATACAACTCTTATCACAGATGGTATGATTGGTACTGTCTTTCGTGAGGGAAGGGTCGACTGTTGTGTTGTGGGAGCAGACCGTATCATCCGGACTGGCCATGCTACAAACAAAATCGGTACCTACACAATGGCAATCACTGCAAAATATCACAATATCCCATTCTATGTGGTAGCTCCATCATCTACTGTCGACATGACGACCAATGTCGAGGATATTGTAATCGAAGAACGAGACGGGAATGAGATACGTGTGATAAATGGTGAATACGTCACTGTTCCAAACGCGAAGGTCTACAATCCTGCATTTGACACAACACCTCCCGAGTTGATAACTGCAATAGTAACTGACAGAGGTGTGGTAGAGAGTCCAACAGAAGATAAGATGAAGAAGATGATGGGTTAGATCAAATCCGGGTGCCTTACATTGAATGAGGTACAGATTGAATTTGAGAAGTCAGATGGAACAATCGCTGAGAGTATACATTCACTCAGCGATACCATTGTTGATCTCAAGGGACACGATATCCGTACCATTTCTCTCTCTCAATTGGAACCTCTATCCAATTTAGAACGTCTGATACTCTCAAGGAATACACTGGAATTTATTGACCTTATTCCACTTGCTAATCTCATGAGTCTTCAATGGCTTGATTTAGGTCACAATCTACTCACACGGATAGATTTGTCACCTCTAAGAGAATGTACCAAGTTAGACAGACTATCACTTTCATACAACCCCATTGGCTCTATTAATCTCAGACCTCTTGATGGACACTCCTCTCTCTCCACCCTTAGACTGACAAAGAATGACATTGAATCAGTGGACATCACCCCTCTTGGTTCCTGCCACTCTCTTCGTGAGCTATCTCTAGCGTTCAACAATCTAGATGATATCAATCTCTCATCTCTCAGTAGATGTGCTAAGTTGGAAATCCTCTCTTTAAACAGAAACCTGCTAAAGACGATAGACCTTACTCCGCTTGGAGCATGCTATAATCTGAAGACTCTCAACCTAGGCAACAATAGACTTGGCACTATTGATTTGGCTCCGCTAATGAGTTGTTCAAATCTCTACTCTCTGATTCTCTTCCAAAACGAGTTGTACGACATAGATTTGGCGCCAATCGGAAACCTCCCGAATCTTAAGGGCTTAGATTTGAGGGACAATAAGCTGCAGAGTCTAGATCTGAGGGCGTTAGAATATTATTCCAGTTTTGAGGTACTTGATTTACGTGGGAATCAATTAGAAACTGTACTGACTCCTGACAAAATCTGTAAGAACCTGAAGACTGACTCATAGAAGTGCTTAAGAACATAGCAATTCAAACGAGGATGGGCGCGTAGTCTAGTATGGGGGAGTGAACTCGACTGACTCAAGAAACGGGTCAGAAATTTATATACTATAGGCGATGGTAATGGCACGTTCCAAGGGTGTGACAATCTCGGTCAAGGTCCCAATCAACTGGGAGGCAATGACTGAGAGATCTAGGCAGCGTCTTAGACAGACAATTGGAAGGGACACCAGAGTGATTCGAACCTATCTTGGAATAATAGAACAACACGAATCCGATTTGTTAACAGGAAAGACCAGAGTTAGAGTTGATGAGAACAAGCTTCACAAGTTGACTATGACTGCATTCAAGGTGAAGGCGGGAAACAGTCAGAGAACCAGCGTTTCTCATGACTTCAAGGTCCGCTTTCCTCGTATCTCTCAGAACGAGATGGCTGAGTGCAGGCAGACTGCTGTGGGAATGTATGAGAGTTATCTCAAGCTAAGAATGAAAAAGGGAAGACTCGCTTCACGTCCTAATTCAATCAATAGCAGTCGAAGGATACCACGATGGGCCTTCTCCAGAATGTTCAAGTTGATTATGAAGAAGACCACTGTTTCTCGATGGTGGCTTGATATTCGTGATGCTCTTGACTCTGTACAAGAGGGAAGGACACAACACGATCGGTTGTTAATTCCTCTCAAAATGTCACCCTTTCATCTTAACCAAATACAAAGAGGTGAGGTGAAGGCACTACAGCTCTTTACTGATAGAAGACGTAAGTGGTGGGTGACATTCGCAGTCAGAGTTTCTACACAAGATGTCACTGAAGATAACCTTCCCGTTGCTATCCTTGGAATTGACCTTGGAATAGAGAAGGCTGCCTGTTCAACTCTTCTCACTCCCGAGAAGACACGAGAAACCCGGTACTTCGTTCAGAGGGAGAAGGTAACTATCATCAAGAAGTATGATAGACTTGTTGCAGAGTTGCAAAGAGAGATGCACACCCGACAGAACAATGGAGCTTCCCCTGACAAGGTTGCCAAGAAGCTCCGTCGGATACGTTCCAAGAGGGAAAATATTGCCCGAGAGTATGACAGAATCCTTGTACGTCAACTTCTCGACTATATCTCTGAGTTATCCAAGAAGTACACTCTATACGTTGCCATTGGTCGTCTGAAAAACATACGAATGCGTGCAAAGCGAGGGAACTACATGGGTCGGAGGTTCAGGGGAATAGTACACTCTTGGGCCTTCGCTCGGATAACCAATAGTCTGAAACACGGACTTGCTCAGCTTGGATGGAAAGTTAGTGGAACAGACACTCGATTCAGAGCTGTTTCAGAGGCTTGGACTTCTATTATGTGCTGGAAGTGTGGAACCAAGGGGAGAAGGCCTAAACAGAACTACTTCCACTGTCCATCTTGCGGCCACAAGACCAATGCTGACAGGAATGG
>JAEOST010000127.1 GCA_016840245.1 Candidatus Thorarchaeota archaeon | reverse complement strand
CCAACAACCAATTTCACTTGGCTCAGTAGGGGTGAGGATGGAATTGCATTAGCGGTTGCAGGAAAGGATTTGAAAAATTTGACCTTCCATCTAGCATCAATATCCATTTCTTCAGCAATTGACTTCTGGATGTGGTTAAAGCCAGGTGAGAAGTATCGTATACGAGCAGCTCTGTTCGTTGATCCTCCAAATGTGGATGTCATAGAGCAGTTGCAGGCTGTTCTTGAAGACCTAGTTTGAATTATGTAGGGGTCTCTATTAGAGACCCCCCTCTCAATTTATAGAACAACCAAGTTCAAGAACAGGTTTGTATGAGAGTAGGGTATTCATGAGATATTCTCTCATCAAGTGAGGATTGAATCTTGGAAACCCCTCGTGATTTCATCGGACAATTACTGCATGTATTATTTCAAGGGGTACTAAGTGACGAGGTCACTAAAAGGAATGTAGCAAACTGGAATATGAGTGTCGTAATTGATACTGACTTCTATCCAGTCACTTTAAACTTTGAGAATGGGTTGAACTTTGTCTATGGGGAACATGATTCTGCGACATTGCGAGTGCAGACCACAATCGAGGTCATTTTGTGGATTGTAGAAGGTAGAACTTCAGTCATCAAGGCAGTTCTCTCAAGAAAGATCAAGATACAGGGATTTCTACAACATCCTCGTGCTGCATTTAGATTCTACAGACTTCTTTCATCTGCCATTGGGGGTTGAACTCGTGTCTATCAAAGAACAGCTGGCTAAGATTGTTGGTGACCGATTCGTAGCTGATGGTTCTGGGGAACTCTATGTCTACTCCTTTGATATGACAGAGAATCCCCCTCAGCGACCATCATGTGTCGTCATGCCTGAGTCAGTTGATGAAGTTGTTCAAATTGTAAAATTGGCAAATGTGACTAAAACCCCGCTGGTTCCATTTGTTACAGGACAGAATGTTGGTGGTCTTACAATACCTCAGGTTGAAGGCGCTGTCATTGTGGACCTCAAGCGGATAGACCAAATTGTTGAGGTAGATGAAGATGCAATGTATGCTGTCGTCGAACCTGGTGTCACCTTTGGTCATCTGAGAAAATACCTTGATGAGTATCACCCTACTTTGAGATACACCTATCCTCTTGCTCCTCCATATACCTCTGTCTTAGCCAATACCTTACTTCAAGGTCTCTGTGATCTGTCCACAAGATATGGTTCCATGGCTGACTTCGTTAATGGGTTGGAAGCTGTTCTTCCAACTGGTGAGCTAGTTAGGGTGGGTTCTGGTGCTATGGGTGATGGCAACTGGTTTGGTAGATATCCCCTTCCTGACCTTGTTGGATTATTTAGTGGTTGGCAGGGAATGACGGGTATTGTAACCAAAGTTGCCGTGAAACTCTGGCCAAATAAACCGCATGTCAAACATTCCACAGTTCTCTCTTTCGGTGAGGAACCAACAATTGATCTAGTGGCAAAAATTGCTCGTGCTGGATTGGTGGATGAGGCTTTCATCCTCTCCACTTCCATTCTGAAGATGATACTGCATGCACCCTACCCTGTCAAGTACTTTCAGGGTGAGCCTGACTATGCAACCCTCTTAGTAATTAGCGGCAACTCTGAGGGAGAGGTCAGAGAGAAGTACAAAGTGGTTGAAGCCTTTGTCAATCAAGTCAGAGAGATAGACCCACGTAATCAATTAGTACCATTTGAAGTGCTAGCTAAGTTAGTTGGCAATCAAGCATTCGATTGGGTTGATTTTCCTTCAGACGTCTTCAGAATACTAACTGAATTTGATGGATTGACTTGGATGGGTACATACATTCATCCAAAGAACTGGGCAGAAGCATTGACTAAGGGGCGCAAGATTGTTGAGAGCTATGGGTTCGAGCTTCAGGCCTTCCTTAAGGCCATGGACATGATGCACTATGGTGAGTTCAAGTTTATCATCAGATTTCCAAAAGATGAAGACACCATTGAACGAGTAAAGAGCTGCAATGAGGAGCTACTAGACCTTGTCCTAAGTCTGAAAGCAATTCCTTACAAAACACCTGTCTGGGCTGCGAAGAAACTCCATGAGCATATCGACCCAGAGTTTGTTGAACTTGTCAAGAGAATCAAGAAAGCTCTAGACCCGAACAACATCATGAATCCAGGAAGGTGGGGTCTCTAATGCCTGAGGATTCTGTTATTGAGGAGTGGTTACATCAGTGCAACCGCTGTGGGACATGTAAGTACCTCTTCAAGGAATACGAACCCTCCTGCCCTTCCGGACAGTATTTCAAATTCGAGACCTATTTCGCTTCGGGACGAATTGCAATCTCACGGGGATTAAAGACCGGAGAGTTGGAGTGGGATGAATCACTGAGAGACCCCATCTTTGCTTGTACAACGTGTGGCAATTGCCAGTTACAATGCATGGCACCTCATAGAGAACATATCGTTGACATTATAGAGGAACTTAGGGTTTCAGCTGTGCAGGCTCTTGGTCCTCAAGAATCTCATAAAAAATTCCATGATTGCATCGAGGAGTTTCACAATCCCTATGGCTCGAAGCATCATGCAAGAGAACTTGTTGAGATTCATAGTCTCCCTGAGACCGCCCCTTTAGCTTATTTCATCGGATGCACGTCTAACTATCGAGAGACCCAGATACGAGATGCCACTATATCTGTCCTGAAAAAGGCCGGTCTTGAGTTTACCATTGTTGATGAATTCTGTTGTGGCTCACCGTTATTACGTACAGGTCAGGTT
>JAEOST010000126.1 GCA_016840245.1 Candidatus Thorarchaeota archaeon | reverse complement strand
GAAACTGTTTAAAGAGATACGCCAAAATTTGGCCAAACTCCTAGGGGGAGATTACAGCCAGTATGGATTCGTCCCAAGTACTTCCTCTGGTCTGAACTCGTTTGCCCATTCAATTGACTATCCGGAGGGGTCTAACATTGTATTGTGTGACCAAGAATTCCCCGCAAACTATGTACCATGGCAAAACGTATGCAGACTTCGAAATGTAGAACTACGAGTTGTAAAATCAGTAGATGGGGCAATACCAATTGATGCATTCAAGGAGCAGATTGACGACAGAACAAGAGTGGTTACTGTCAGCCACACACAATTTGCATCGGGCTTTAAGACAGACTTGAAGGATCTTGTGAGCTTCACACACAAGCACGGGGGCTACTTGGTTAGTGATGTTATCCAATCAGCAGGTTGGTCCAATATCGATCTTGTTGGCTTGAGTGTAGACTTCGCTACAGCTCAATCTGCTAAGTGGTTGATTGGCCCTATTGGTGGTGGTTTTATTTACGTTAGAAAGAATATCATTGACGAACTCAATCCAACATTCCTCGGGTGGTGGGGAGTGAAGAATTTGATGGAGTTTGGATATGCTGAGAGAGAACCACTTGAAGATGCTAGGAAGTTCCAAGTTGGCTCACCATCCGTAGTAGCATACGTGGGCTTTGCAGAGTCTCTGAAGATATTGCTCAGCATCCCAGCTGATATCAGGGAGAAGACTGCTATTTCAAATGCAACATATTTCAGAGAGAGGCTCTCAGAAATTGGCGTAGGTCACTATGATTTTGGTATTGAAAACAACTCGCCAATAGTATCTTGTATACCAACTGATGTAGAAGAGCTGCATAAGGATCTAGTAAAGAAGAAGATACACTGCTCGGTAAGAAATGGACGTCTTAGAGTATCACCACACTTCTATAACACTCATGCAGAAATCGACACACTGGTTGACACTCTGAGGTGATTAGATGTTCGAACATATTTCAGGACCAATTCATGTTCTTGTCAGTCGGTCGTTCGATAGTAATATCATATACATTGATGGTGGAGAAAAACAGGTCTTAGTTGATACAGGAACAGGTCTCTACTCATCCAATGTTGACAAGAGTCTACAGCAATTAGGATCATCACTCGAGGCAATAACTGATGTCATCTTGACTCATAGTCATATAGATCATATAGGCGGTGTGATTCCAATCATTGAAAGTGGGTCACCCAAAATACATCTACATAAAGAAGAGGCGGATATGATCAATTCAGGAAACATGCTTCTAACGCTCTCTGACACATTTGGTGTGGAACTACCAGCAATGAATATTGAAGGGGTCTTGAACGAGGGAGATGTTCTAAGTTTCGGAGATGTAAATCTTGAAGTGATACATACTCCTGGTCACTCTAGTGGTAGCATCTGTCTATTCATTGAGAGCCTAGGGGTCATGATAACTGGTGACACTTTATTCTCTGGTGGAAGCTTCGGACGAGTAGATTTTCCGACGGGAGACCCCGCTAAGCTAGTACATTCCCTGAAACGACTATCTGAGATGAAATTCGAGATTGCACTTCCAGGTCACATGAGTCCAATGAGACATGGAGCAGTTCGTTCAGCAGAGATGTCATACAAATACGCAAGGAGTATGTTCAGCTAGTCGTTAGGACTTCTAGGAGATCTTGGACACTGTACTTCTGCTTCTCAGCATCCATTTCAGGTTCACCCAGATATCGAGTTTCAATAGCCTTAATCAGTGAATATACCGCAATGCTGGAAGGAGTTTCAATTCCTAGTTCTCGTCCTAGTCGAATGACTTCACCAGTTATGTTCTCAATCTCAGTCCGTTTCTTTGAGAGAATATCTTGCAGCATTGAGTTGATATTGTCACCAGTGGCTTTTGCAGTACCAAGTGTGAATCGTACTGGATCATCTGTAGTCAATTCTATCCCTTGAGCCTGAGCGACCTTCACTGCTTCCTCAACTAACTGGATAATCAACTGTCGCAGATCTTCATTACCGTAGACATCGCCATTACTCATTCGCGTCAATGCACCAATTGGATTGATGCCACAATTTACAATAGTTTTAGTCCAGACGACACCTTCTATGTTATCCCAGACCCGCACATCAAATCCAGCTTGGGTTAGCATTTCCCCGATTTGCTCAACCATTGGCATATTCTCTGAATAATGAGAACCAAGCTCTGTAATACCCCGTCCTGTTGCAGTAATCTCGCCAGGGCCAGTTATGAGAGCTCCTGCACATGTTGTCCCACGAATCACCTTGGTTGTATCTAGTGCCTCAGCTACCAATTTCTCAGTACCTATTCCATTCTGCAGGCACATAACATAAGCGCCGGCATCTGTAAGATGCTTAATCTCCGATGCGGCAGCGAGTGTATCGTATGTCTTAGTTGTGATTATGACCAAATCAGCATCCGTAATCTCTGCAGGATTTTCACTGGCTTCAAGATCGATATTATGGTCACCCATTACACCATGAATCAAGAGCCCGCGTTTTTGAATGGCTTCAACGTGCCGTTGTCTACCTACTAGTAGTACAACATCCGCACCAGCCAGACTGAGCAATCCTCCGTAGAGACTACCGATAGCACCAGAGCCCATAATTACAATCCTCATCCTAGAACCTCCACAGATTTTGATTCCAAATGTTCTATCATAAAACGAATGCATTGACTCAGATTAGCCCCATTGTCAAATACATTCACAACAGCTTCAAGTTGGTCATCAGACCAGTCTTTCATTTCCTGAGCATGTTTCACCATTCTTGGTAGGGCACGGACTATATTGTCCACTATTGTGATGTCAGAGTGAACTGCTGTTCTACTCATCGGATTGAGGTCAATTGTTAGCACTGTCTTGCCAATGGCTTTGAGTGCTTCAGTTCTGTCTCCATCCTCAAGCGGGACCAGTACAACATCTGCAATTGCAATACCCTCTGAATCTACTTTTCGTCGATTGCTACTCAACTCAGGTATTGTTTCCGATGGTCGGTCATGAGTTCCAAGTATGCCCTTTGCTCCAGCATCTTTCAATGCCATTAGAATTGCATCTTCTCGTTCCTGGCGATAATAGAAGAGGTTGATTTCCTGTGGTGCCCCCGTAAGTTCAGACAGTTGTACGAGTTCATCTGGGACCAACGCGCATGCATTTCCATTAACACTGATGACAGGATGTTTTGCAAGCAACATTGCTGCGACCGCTGCACGTGCGGCTTCATCAGCTATGGTCGTTGTGGTTTCACCAATCAGATAATCAAAAGCCTCACCACGACCATGTGCAAGAAGGCCAGCAGTTGCCAAGATGTGTTTCTCATGGCCCTCTATCGCTTTATCACGGGTCTCAAGTGACACTCTACGGGGATGATCAGGAGGTATTTTGATTCCACCCATTACAGTAGTCTACCCCCTTGTTCAGATAGAGTTGTCACCATTACTTCACTGTGATGCCAGTATAATGATAGAATCTCTAAAGCTGTATCCACTTCTTCCTCTGCACAGATACAGAATAGTGAGTCACCGAGCATGACTTGGCTTGATCTTGTTAGACCCTTTGAATCTAGGTCAATTAAGGCAGACCGTACTCTTGCTGTCATTAGACCTGTCGATTCTGCAAATGACCTTGAATTTTTCGAGAATGTGTCAAGAGTGGGGTCACTGGCAACTTCATGCACCAACTGATCACCGACCTTGTTTATTCGTTCTCGGTAGAATGAATCGGTTAGAACTTGGCTTGTCTCTAGACCAGTGCTTCCTGCTAGGACGACAGTGATGTGCTCATCAATTTGGATATTCATAACTTCTCCAAAACCAGGTGCTCCAGGATGGGTTCGCACCTCTAATCCACCAACAGTCTGTGCAATCACGTCGCCAAGCCCTGTATGATTTTCTACTTCGGCGAGATGAGCATATTGTGCTGTACTTAGTTCATCTAAATCAGGCTCAACTAACGAAGCAAATGCAATCGCTGTACCCAATGCTCCAGCACCTGAAGCTCCATATCCAACACCTATCGGCAGAGACGACTCGTGGTCAATGTGTACACTGAGTGTCTGTCCCAAGTCCTCCGCCATTTTACGTATCACCGTCTTCGTCACTGGTGCATCTATTGTTCTGCCGTTGTATTCTACGTGTATATCCAGGGAACTACTACTCTCAATACTCACAGTCGTGACTGTACCTAGGGCCACTGAAAACCCAGCACCTGTAGAACCACAGAGGAGTGGATCACTGCTTTCATCATGAATCCGGAACATCCCTGTGATGTGGCCTGGCACGAATGCTCGTGCCTGTCGTGGTACTGTCTTTGTCTGTGAGTTCAAGGTGTCTTTCAAGAGCTATCTGTGTTATCCCATGTATAACCTTATACCATCAGGTATATATAACATGTATATACATACATATTGTATATACAAATATCGGTAGGCACTATCTGCGACTACTTGAGAGGTACAAGACTGGTGTATTGCTTTACTCGAGGATCATTTGAGATTGGAGCAGGATAGGCCCATCGTGCATCAATATCACGACCACTGAGATCAAAGACATTGAAGCTACCTGAAGACCAGGTAAGGGGACTAAAACCAAGAAGCAACGTTTGTGTACGCCAACTGGTCGCAACAAGATGACGATTCAACCCTGCAGTAGGAACTACAAGAAATACGTTAGATAGTTCCATCAGAAGGGATGTGCTGATTCGATAGAAGAAGCTGTATGTCTTCCGGTGCTCCTCAGTTCCCTGTTCACGTAGATCATTGAGATATCTGATGATAGTTTCATCATGTACTGAAGAATCCATGATCTCTGACAGGGTCTCTACATCAACAACAACAGCAGTCTCAAAATAGTATGCAAGCGGAAACTCTGTGATATGAAATATGAGGAATTTATCCTTGGTAATCGTCTGGTAAAGATGCTGGAAAATTGACTGTTTTGAATACAGCATGCTCGGGTCTAAAGAAGCTGGATTGAAGTTATCAGCCTCATCAGATACAACCAGTCTGAACATATCATCAAGCATGTCACCATCATATCCAATCCTTACAAGATGATATGGTAATTCTCGGGAGTTTTCATCCATTCGCTCAGTACGACGTAAGTATTCATTGAAGTCACGTTGAAAAGTATCAACTTCATTATCGCTGTCAAGAACGAACAAGGACTGACTTGGGGTCTCGAATGAAGAAACTACTCTATCATACGCATTGAACCGGGCTTTCTTTTCGGGTTGAAACTCGCTAAGGATAGCCTCTAAGTCGTATGGAGAGTCCGCCAAGCATTCCGCACCTACGATTGGTCTGTTTTGGTCTAATTAACAGTCTCTGGAAGAGTGCATTTGTTCTCCATCCATGAAACCTGTCAGCGCGCTTTCAGCAACGGTGTTTCCACTAGATATACCGTCTAGGCACTCTCGCACAAATGCTTTCACAAATATATCCTTTGCCCAGTTAAACCCTACCGTAGAATTCGGATTATCAATGATATCTGCCAACCTGATTACCTTTATCAACACCCGTACAGATGATACTCTAGGTGAAACTCACATTGCAGCACACCTCTAAGCTGATTAGGTGCAGTCGCAGCAGACTGCTAGATGGACGTTCGGTTGCTCTATGTGTCACAGGTAGTGTCGCTGCAGTTGAATGCATCGCACTTGCTAGATTGCTTATGCGTCACGGGGCAGAGGTATATGGAGTCATGAGCAAAGCTGCTCAGAAGATAATCCACCCAGACTTGTTAGAATGGGCTACAGGAAATTCAGTGGTCACAGAATTGACTGGACAGATAGAGCATGTCACCTTGGCAGGAAAGCATGATGATCATGTAGACCTAGTAGTCATCGCTCCATCAACAGCAAACACAATTGGTAAGATAGCAAATGGAATAGATGACACGACTGTCACAACAACAGTGTCCTCAGCCTTAGGAGCACGAATTCCGACCATCATCGTCCCTGCTATGCATGCATCAATGTACGATCACCCCGCAGTGTTAGAGAATATTGAAAAGCTGAAGAAGATAGGTGTCCACTTTGTCAGCCCTAGAATGGAGGAAGCAAAAGCAAAAATCCCAGAGGTTACAACAATAGTAGAGAAAGTGATTTCCTTACTGGGACCTCAGGATTTGGATGGTAGGCATTTCACCATTACTGCAGGTCCAACACGTGGATGGATTGACAGGGTCCGTTTCATCAGCAATCCATCAACAGGAAAGATGGGAATAGCACTAGCACAGGAGATCATTGCTCGAGGTGGCGAGATCACACTGATACTTGGACCAACAACAGAAGTCCCTCCTGAAGCCGCCACTCTGATCAGAGTAGAGACTTCTGATGACATGTTACAAGAGGTCATGAAAGCTCTTGCTGATAAGAAATCAGTCATGTTCATCTCATCAGCCGCCGTTCTTGATTATGTCCCAAGTTCCACAGAGGATAGGAAGATTCCATCAAAGAGTGAGAAGCTGACTGTCGAACTCATACCAACAGTGAAAATCATCGAAGAAGTCAGGAAAAAATACAAGGATATGAAAATCGTTGGATTCAAGGTTGAGTCTGGCGTAACAGACAAAGAGCTTGAGAAATGTGCAAGGACCAAGATCGATTCAGGAGTCTGTAACCTGGTCATAGCTAATGATGCAGAACGAAAGGGAGTAGCATTTGCAGGTGATACAAACGAAGTTCTCATTGTTGGTGAAGATGGCTTTGTAACCAAAGTACCGTTGTCCTTGAAGAGAGATGTAGCACGACGTATTGTCGACACACTAGTTGAAAGACTCCTATGAGTGAGATTGTTCGTAGTTAATTTCATAGAATCTCTAGAAGATTTTCAGCCATCCGCTTCATATCAACAAAAATGAGCCCAAGCTGTGCATCTGCTTTTGCGAGAACGAGTAAAAGTGCACTATCACCTACAGAAGTTAGCAATGTATATCCTTTGTCACCCTTAACATAGATCTCAAGAAGAATACCACGGTCAAGTTCCCCTGTGGCTTTCTCACCAAGAGATAGCATTGCTGCACTGATAGCCGCAACTCGTTCTTGTTCACTCTCAGGAAGAGCTGACGAAATCATCAGTCCATCAAGGGATACTAGGGCAGCACCTTCTACGCCTGGTACTGTTTCGAAGTCACGGATTGCTTTATTGATGGCATCTACGCGGCTGGACAATTGTACAACCTCTCTTTTATTGGAGCACTAAGTATTCGTTTCCACTTCTTTCTAATAAAGGCTTATGCTACTGTTGGTTGTCCAAGTATGAGGAGCAATGCAAATTATAGATCTTTGGTTTTCAAGCACGCTAAACATCGAAGTATTCCTTTGCGTCGAACTTGCCATCCTTCTCACGTTGACGTTTACGTTCTTTGGGAGTCTTAGTTTTTACATCACGTCTAACAATCTTTTCGCCTCTACGATGCCTTGAATAGCCCCAGAGTCCAACAATGGCTGCGATTATGACGCCCCCAACAAGTAGCATCAACAGAGGAGAGGACCGTA
The DNA here is from genome assembly GCA_016840245.1 of Candidatus Thorarchaeota archaeon. The sequence continues at coordinate 1,074 of JAEOST010000126.1, read as the reverse complement.
TATAGAACAGGTTTTTAATCACAGAATTCAGTGTGTCATAACCAGTTCTAGAAGCTGAAACACGAAGCTCATATGGCCCAGGTCTACCATTGGTCCAAGACTCGGTCAATGTGATTGTGTATATTCCATTTCCACTGTCTACTGCATCCACTAGTGTTGCATTGAGAGATACCGTTGGATTGAGACCAGCAATACCAACTCCAGAGGAGTCCGCAAGTCGGAATGTGATGACAAGACGGTCACCTTCCCATATGATTTCTTGACTCAGAGAAACATCTACAAGAGTAATTGATGGTCTCGTGAACCAAGTAGCAGAATTTTCAATAACATCATCACCTGATGCACCTGATGGTACGATTGTAGAGAGTGCTACTTTTCCTGCACCATATACACCTGCCACCAATACGGGATTTGTTCCATCTGTAGCTACTACTGTGAAATTCTCCCAGACTGATGTAAACGACCCCTGATAGTCCAGATTGGTCGATATTGTATTAGAGTCAACGACAAGTGGATGTTCCGTATCTTCAATTTCAATCAACGTTCCAGTATTGGTATCGTCGTAGATGACACTCCATGGAATCCAACTTGTATCACCTGATACTCCGAATACTACGAGTGTTCCTCCATTTTCTACATATTCTTCCAACCCAGCGGCTGCTCCATCAATCTCAGATGCTAGTGTGGGAAACGAATCGGATGAAACTAGCACAATGCTTCGAAGTTTGAGTAGAATATCTAGGTCAGTGAAGTTGGAACTTGTATAGAAATCAGTTTCAATACCAAGGCTGCCCAAAGTCTGTGGCAGGTAATTTGTTGACCCAACACTGGCTACACTTGGTATTCCTCGACCAGGAACATGACCTCCAAAATTGGTAGTTAGGGGATCCACAGCGGGGATATGTGGATCTGTAGTTGGATTATAGAGTCGCACACTTGGATCACCGAAGAGAACCTGTTGATTTCCATAATCTTGGTAATCAGTAGATTGACTCAGATAATTGGCTGACATCATAACCAACGCATCAGCAATCGCTGCACCAGTTGTATTCCCTTCACAGAGTGCTTCAGTTG
>JAEOST010000125.1 GCA_016840245.1 Candidatus Thorarchaeota archaeon | reverse complement strand
TGTAGCAATAACCAATGTCAACAGGATTGCACGTGGTATATTCTTAGCAGGTTCCTTAATTTCCTCACTCGCTGTTGTGATTAATTCATATCCAATGAAACTGATGTAGACAAAAGCTACAGTTGCCATGAAACTTGAAATACCTGAGCCGGGTATGAACAATGGATCCAGATTTACCGGGTCAATCCAGAACAACCCAATTGCTATGAAGGAAAATAGAACAATCGATTGAGCAATGTTCAGAATCCCAAGAACACTTGTGACACTCTTGATGCTGATGACATTGGTGACAAATGTTATGGTAATGAATAGGATTGCAATCAGACCTACCATCAGCAGAGATGAATCAGGAATGAAAACAGCTAGAGTATGTGCCACTGCAAGCGCATAGAGTGCACACGCTACAATACTCCCCACAAAGAGGGACCACCCTGTAAGAAATGCAGGAAATCCACCAATGGTGTCGTGTGCGAAAGTGTACCCACCACCTTGCTTTGGAATGGAGGATGCCAACTCTGCGTAGTTCAGAGCAGTGAAAATTGTGAGCAATCCGGTTGTTAGATAGACCCACATGAGTCCTGGACCTATCATACCTGCAGCTGTACCTGAGATCACATAGATGCCGCCTCCAAGCATGGCACCTAGGCCGATGTTGGTAGCTCCAACGAGACCGAGACGTCGAGCGAATTTCCCAGGATGCACATCTTCTACAGTCTCAACCAATTAACTCACCAACTACAATACGCTTCAGGGTCCACTTGCGTTTTGTTCGCAGCAGGGTACACTTCTTTTGAATGTATTGCAGTTAGTGAAATCGTCCTTAGAATTCATGACCCCGAAGTTTAAATGGGATATATGAACGCAAACTTTCATCGGACGATGAATTGTCCGCTATACGAAGTGAATAACCATGATGTGGAAAGTAACTGAAGCATGCACTGCCTGTGGAACTTGTGCTGATGTCTGTCCAGTCGATCCCACACTCTACGTCATCGATGAGGTAGCAGTGTATCAGGTCGATCGTGCTGATGAGTGCACAGAATGCTATGCCTGTGTTGATAGTTGCCCAGAAGGTGCTATCGAAGAAGGCGAGTAATCGCATCAAACATAGACACTACAAAACCTGACAGGGATGACTCTGGTCATCCATCTGTCGTCCCTGTCGATGACATCTCTATTTATTCCAGTATTAGCTATGTTAGAACAAGGTATAAGTTCGATGAGTCTTCTATTTCTAACTGTTCATTGCCATAATAGGTGAGGGATGTGAGAGATAAGAAGAATAGAACTACCAGTCTTTTAATTGTAACATTGCTACTTGCTAGTTTCTTGCCACTACTAATTTCAAATCAGTCACAAATTGAGAGGATAGAGGTTGAAACGGATTTTGATATGGCTGAAACATACAGTTGGACAGTATTTGAGAAGAATATGAATGTCACAACTTTTGCAGCTCCTGATGGAAGTTATGAGGAACTTCAACTTTTATTGAATGCTGCTAAAGAGAGTCTCTACATTGAGATATATGGAATCAATAATCCAGAGATTCTGGATTGGCTCAATATTATCCATGACGACCATCCTACTCTTGATATGAAATTGCTTCTTGGTTGGAATAGTCTTGGCTATCCTAATCAGAACAAGTATGTCGCAAATAATCTGACTCTGGAAGGTATTGAGGTCAAGTGGACGAATAATTCTGACTTTACATTTGCACATCAGAAGTACTTTGTAATTGACAATAAGACAACAGTTGTTCATGCAGGTAACTGGGCAAAGACGAGCTTTGCACCCTACAACTACAGAACAAATCGAGAATGGAGTATAGCTATGACACATACCGATGTGGCAGCGTATTATCTTTCAGTCTTTGATGGTGATTGGAAGAATGGTACGGATTATGATTCTTTTACACACGGAACAGGTACAGCTTTGACGACCTATTCATCCACAAGTACCTACGCACGTCCATTTAGTGAGTCTGGTCACTTTAGTGGGAATATGAAAGTCATTCCAATCTTCAGCCCTGATACAAGTCTTGAAGGAATCCTATACTGCATAAACAAGGCACGCTATACCCTCGATATTCAAATTCCCTATTTCACTAATGTTGGTGATGGAGGAGAGGTGGATGAGATCATTGATGCGATTCTTGCCGCCAAGGCAAGAGGAGTCACTGTGAGGGTTATTACTGACGAGGAGAAGGACTACCTTGAGATTGCACAGATACTCACAGATGCTGATATTCCCATTACGTGGCATGATACTCGTTGGTTCTCAGCAAACCATAACAAGGGAATCATCGTT
>JAEOST010000013.1 GCA_016840245.1 Candidatus Thorarchaeota archaeon | reverse complement strand
ATGCTCTAGAAGTACTTGGTTGACTGGCATGTCCAACGCCAGTAGAAAGATTATGTATTTTCACACCAAGAAGATCGAGATGCTGTAGGACAGTGGTAAAGAATGCTCTAAGAGAGGTCTGGGATTTCGAGCTTGGACCAGAAACAGAACGCGCTCAGGTATGACTTCTTGGACTAGCGCTGATTGGAACCCTTATTTTAGAATAAAACCAGAGCTGAACGGTAGTAATTGGAGCTTTACAGGATGAGTCTACTAGAATTATCTGCAGATGTGGCAAGCATATTGATCATTTTGATACCAATTCTCACTATTGTATGTAGTCTGTTTCTCATAAAATTCTCAAGTGAAGAGTCGCCAAACAGAGTCCGACGGCTATTCGGATATTTGAAGAAACCCCCCGAAATTAAACCGATTGACGATGAACAACTAGCTCAATTACAAGGAATTCCTTTGAATAAGTATCTGAAGGACCAACTTCTTATCCGACTTGGATTTGTGTATCTGCTAATCTGTGTGTTCATTCTAGGTAGTATCATTGCCACATTCTATTATATCATGGGAGATCTACTCCTGCCATTAGGTCAAGGACAAACAACGGACATTCGAACTTGGAGTAGTATAAGTATAGACACACCATTCACTGGGACATGGTATGGCTCGTTTCCTTGGTATGGTGGTGATGGGTTTCCACTAACTGACACGCATGAAAATCCTTGGAGCTGGTTCTTCTTTATTGCGGCCCTAACAGATAATCCCGACTTTGTGTCAACAATGTTTCCTATTATGTTACTGATTCCTGTACTAGTGAGTCTTGTCTTCCTAGCTCCACTTGCTTTCAAATCACTTAGAGTAGCATTTGTACCCTCCCTCGTCTTGTTTGTCACAGGTATGGTCACAATGACAAGTAGTATATTCAGATGCTTTGCAGAAGTATTTTCCTTGGAATTTGGTTCTGCATCGATTCTATCAGGCATATTCGAAGTGACTCGGATTGAGTTACAAGGACTTACAACATCGGTGATTCTGGTCCTTGTTCCAATTATTATTTTGCTCTTTGTTGTATTCCTTCTTCTAGGTCGGAAATTCTCCACAATCCATCAGAATGAAAACAACATCTCTCGAAACAAGCTTCTGCTTTTCATAATGTGCACGTATTGGATGAATTTACTTTCAATAATTATTCTAACTTGAGGTTGATGTCTTGAAGATATATCAAAGAAGACTTTCTGGTTTTATTGTGATAATACTCACATTTGCAATTACTTTGAATACTGCCATTCTGGTCGGTGGAAATGAAACGGGATATGGTCCACGAAATGCTTTGGTCAGAGATTATTGGCCAACTGATGAGTGGAGAATGGCAAATGCATCTGAGTATGGAATGGATGAATCATATCTTGAAGCAATGATGAATAACATCGACGAGAACGAACACAATATTCATTCAGTAATTGTGATTCGCAACGGGTACATCGTTTGGGAAGAATATCCTAACGATATCTCAAGTTCCTCACAGCTTCATATGATTCAATCCTGCACGAAGAGTTTCACATCTACACTCATTGGTATAGCTATCCATGAAGGATTCATCGACAATGTTAGTCAAAAGATGATAGATTTCTTTCCAGATCGGACAATCGCAAATCTGGATTCACGGAAAATGAACATCACACTGGAACATATGTTGACGATGACCGATGGAATGTATTGGACCGAGCTTGAATATCCCTACACAGATGACAGAAACACACTCAAACAGATGTGGGACAGTTACGATGCCATACAACATATTCTAGACCAACCAATGGTGAGAGAACCTGGTGAACTATGGCATTACAACTCTGGAATGTCAGTTCTACTCGGAGCAATCATTGAGCAGGTGACTGGACAAAGTGTCCAATCGTTCGCAATAGAGTATTTGTTTGAACCTATTGGGATTCACTCATTCTTCTGGTCCTCTATGCCCCGGAGCGGAGTTCTACACACTGATGGAGGTCTCTACCTAAGATCAAGAGATATGGCTAGATTAGGGTATCTGATGTTGAACAATGGTGTATGGAACGGAACAGAGATTGTATCTCAGGATTGGGTTCAAGAAGCAACCAGATCTCACACAAATACATCGGTTTTTTCAGAATCCTATGGATATGGATATCAATGGTGGACATGGTCTTCCTTTGGTGTTTATGGTGCAACAGGACATTATGAACAGAAGATATTCGTTGTGCCTGACAAAGATTTGGTTGTTGTTTTCACAGCGGATATTGCAGATGAAGATCCTCACCCAACAGATAGTTTCCTGGTAACATACATCCTTCCTTCAATCATGTCAGATGATTCATCATTGAATGCTATGAAGAGTGAT